>JAGYOC010000229.1 GCA_018399795.1 Dehalococcoidales bacterium | reverse complement strand
AAATACCGCCTGGGAATCTCCCGCAGAATAAAGGGGATACCCTACCGACAGGTCCTGGCTTCGGTGGGACAGAGCCACCTTATGCAGGTATATAACCGGCTTTTTCAAAATTATGGTATCACGGTAGCTCAGGCACTGCTGGCTAAATCCGACCTGTCCGAACGTGCCGGTTACCTCAACGCACGCAATACCCTGCTCGCGCTGCTCGAGCTTCGCGCAATACCGATCGTTAACGAGAACGACGTGGTGGCCGTGGATGAAATAAGAGGAGCAGTTTTTGGTGATAACGATAACCTTTCCGCCATGGTAGCCAATCTTGTGGATGCCGACATATTAATAATACTTTCTGACATAGCCGGGCTATACACAGCAGACCCCCGTAGCAACCCGGAAGCAGAATTGATTCCGGTGGTCAAAAGCATAGATGAAAGGGTCGAGAGCCTGGCATACGGCACTTCCAACAGTCTGGCCACCGGGGGTATGAAAACCAAGATAGAGGCCGCCCGGCTGGCCACTGCTTCCGGTGTAGACCTGGTGATCGCCAACGGAAGAGAACCGGATGTTATTACCCGGCTTGCCGGTGGCGAGACAATCGGTACAAGATTTCGATCTGCAGCCAGCAAGCTGGAGAGCCGGCAGCGCTGGATGCTTAGCGGTCTCTCTACACGTGGTAAGCTTATAGTGGATACGGGGGCAGCCACGGCATTACGGAAGCGGGGAAGCCTGCTTGCCGCCGGTATCGAGCGGGGTGAAGGCAAATTTGAGCGGGGCGACATCGTCAACATCTACGATAGCGATAGCCACCACCTGGGCTGCGGTATTACCAGCTACAGCTCCGAGGAAATCGGTATCATCAAGGGGGCTCATTCCAGAAAGATTGCCGCCTTGCTCAGCTACGACTACGGCTCCGAAGTAGTCCATCGAAACAACCTGGTTTTGATTTAGAAAGAGAGGTAAACAAACAATGGACATTGGCAAACTATACCACATGGCAGACGGTCAGCTTATTGTCAAGGTGGACTACCGGTTTCACGACGAATCACCGGTTAACTGGTGGGGAGAACTGATACTCCGGGAGTACCGGCGGCTCGACGACGGCGACGGTTACGTCCTTGAACTGGAAGACGGACGCAAGGGCAGGTGTACCCTGCGGAAAAGGGTCAACCGTGCGGTAAGCGGTACTCCACCGCTATACCACTACCAGTTCAAGGGCCGTGGTCAGCTTGGATAGGCACAAAACCGGCAAATACTGCCGGAACGGGAGGGAGGTAAAATATGAAATCCCCCAATGAAGAACTGGAAACTAAGGGTAAGGCAGCCAAGGCGGCCTCCCGACGTATGGCATATATATCCACAGAGATAAAAAACCGCGCTTTATGTAATATTGCCGACGACCTTCTGGCCAGAAGGGATGAAATACTCGAAGCCAATGGCATAGATTATCAGGCGGGTAAGGAATCGGGGATGGGGGCGGCCATGCTGGACCGTTTGATGCTCTCCGGGGAACGAATCGAGGCTATCTCCAGGGACGTGCTCTCCGTGGCAGCTCTTCTTGACCCGGTGGGTGAAGTGTTCGATATGCGTACCCTGCCCAACGGCCTCCAGCTAGGCAGGAAAAGAGTACCTCTGGGAGTAATCGGGGCAATCTACGAAAGTAGACCCAATGTTACCATAGATATCGCCAGCCTCTGTTTGAAATCAGGTAATGCCATTATTTTGAGGGGAGGTAAAGAAGCCATCCACTCCTCCGCCACTCTGGCAGATGTTGTACAGCGGGGAGCCTACCGGGCCGGGATACCCGATGGCGCGGTACAGTTCATCGAGAACACCGACCGGACACTGGTCAACCAGATGCTCGAAATGAACGGTATCATTGACCTCATCGTTCCCCGCGGGGGGGGCGGATTGATAAAATTCGTCAACGACAATGCGACCATGCCCGTGGTCAGCGGTGGAATCGGTGTCTGCCACACCTATATAGACAGCAGTGCCAACCTGGACCAGGCGGTGGCAATCGCCTACAACGCCAAGGTACAGCGTCCCACGGTATGCAATGCTCTTGATACCCTGCTTGTCCACCGGGATGTAGCCGATAGCTACCTGCCGTTGCTGGCATCCGAATGGGCCAGGGCAGGAGTTGAGATACGGTGCGACGAGCAGGCCCTGAAGATTCTGAAACAGCATGGCTCGCCGGGGGTTGTCCCGGCTACGGAAGAGGACTGGGGCAGGGAATTTCTCTCACTGGTTGCCGCAATAAGGGTAGTGGGCTCGCTGGACGAAGCACTGGAACATATCCAGCGCTACGGTTCCGGCCATTCCGAAGCCATCATTACGGAAGGATACCGGCAGGCAATGCGATTTCTCAACGAGGTAGATGCAGCCTGCGTATATGTAAACGCGAGCACACGCTTCACCGACGGCAGCCAGTTCGGGCTAGGAGCTGAGGTAGGCATAAGCACTCAGAAGATGCACGCCCGTGGCCCGCTGGGACTGAGGGAACTGACTTCCTATAAATGGATTATCTTCGGCAGCGGACAGGTACGACCCTAGCATTACAAAACCCCCGTTACCAGAGGGGATATCTGGCTTCAAGAAACGCGTGCATGTCCCCGGCGGTTGTTTCTTTCTTTACATCCAGGCTGACCACGGGTACACCGCACCTGCGATAGTGTTCAACCAGCGGTGCCGTCCTTTGCCGGAATACTCTGAACCTGTATCTGACCTGCTCCATGGTATCGTCACTACGGCCATGCCGGTCGCCACCGGCGTTGGTATTAACCCTTTCCCAGGCAATATCAGGAGTACAATCGAGGCTTACCACCGCCCGCACCATTGCCGTTCCCTCAATCGCCCTGGCTTGCCCGATATGCCTGGGCAGGCCGTTGAGAATGATAACGCTATCTGCACCTGTACCCGCTTCAGCGATAAAACCCGCCAGCAGCTTGCTGACGATGGGGAAGTGCTCATCCTCAAAAAGGGCACCTCTCTCAAGCAGTTTCTTGACCACGATCCTTTCTTCATCGGTTAACAACCCTCTACCCTTACCGACAGCTTTCCTGAGTGTCTTTCCGAAATCAAAGTGCCGGAACCCCATATCCCGAAGCCCCTTTGTTTCCAGCATGTTCCCGAGCGGGGTCTTACCGCATCCGCTGGGTCCCAACAGCAGAATTGCCGGCCACGCTTCCCCGTATTCAGCCATTATCCGTCACCATCTTTTGATACCATCTTCGGTACATCCGACCTAAATAATATAATCCCGTTAGAATGGTGGTCAATAGAGCCGTCTTGAAAAAGCGGCCAATTTCGAATAGGATTAACCCTGAATATTGCTATTTTAACAGCTACCAAGCCAGGTGATATACGTAATTCTACACGAGGGGTTGACATGACAAAGCCATTTAAAGCTGGAAATACCGGGGGAATCGCAGATGGAGAAATGAAAGAGATCACCATCAACGGCCTTGAGCTGATGCTGGCCAGGGTGGGGAGTAATTACTACGTCACCGGCAACCGCTGCACTCACCTGGGAGGCAAACTATCTCAGGGAACACTGGAGGGCAACGTGGTTACCTGTCCACTTCACGGTTCCCAATTCGATATCAGGGACGGCAGAGTTGTGCGTTGGATACACGAACCGCCCGGCACACCCAGGTTTACCGGCAAGCTTCAGGGAAGCCCAAAAGCAATCCCGAACTACAGAGTTACCATCAAAGATAACGAAATCACCGTTCATCTCTAAAAAGGCGCTCTTACAGCAATAACAAGGCTGCCAACCAGCCATTTCTTTACTTGCGCACCGATATCTACTACCATATAGCATATATATTCTTCCATACCATAATTTACCGGCATTTCTCCTTCCAGCTATGGAGGAAAGGTTAATAGATGCTCCCCCTCAAAATCGCAACCAAATTTTTAAAATCCGGCAGAGGCCAAACCCTGTTAATCGTTTTTGGTATAGCAATCGCCGTATCGGTACAGATATTCGTTGGGTTGCTGATCATCGGCCTGCAGATCAGCCTGGTAGATAGCACCATCGGCAACCAACCCCAGATAACTATTCGCCCTTCCGATGAGGCCACTACCATCAAGAATGCCGGTAACATTATTTACCAGCTTGACGGCATCGACGGGCTGGAAGAAGTGGCCATTACCGCAACCGGTAATGCCCTGGTTCCCGATGATAACAATACGCTGCCGGTAATTATCAAGGGATTCGACTTCCCCAGTGCCGACCGTATCTACGGTATTTCCGAATCCATATACCGGGGTAATCCTGCACAATCAAGAAAGCAGGTCATGATCGGCAGGGATCTGAAAGAAGAGCTTGACGTAGATATGGGGGACAAGCTGCCCGTTACAATGCCAGACGGCACCGTTTACATCATGGAGATATCGGGTTTTTACGACCTTGGGGTTGAGAGCATCAACAAAGCCTGGATCATCGCCGACCTGGTTACAGCACAGCGCCTCCTGGGCTACCGTAACAGGCCCTCCGAAATAGTAATGACTGTAAAAGAGAACCGGCTCTTCGATGCCGATAAAATTGCCCGCCGGATTGAAGAATTAATCGATATTGAAGATGTGGAGATAAGTAACTGGAAGGATCAGAACGAAGAACTACTCAGCGGGCTGGAGGGACAAACCATATCCAGCAGCGTTATCCAAGCTGTAGTACTGGCTTCCGTAGTGGTAGCCATCTCCAGCGTCCTGTCAATCACGGTGCTACAGAAATCACGGCAGCTGGGCATTTTAAAGGCCATGGGAATACTCGACCGTGACGCGAGCCTTATTTTCGTGTTCCAGGGGCTACTGATAGGTCTTATTGGCTCGGTAATCGGCATCGCACTGGGCCTAGGATTACTTTACGTCTTCAACCTTTTCACGGCAGGTCCTGAAGGCGCCTTAATAGACCTGTATATTGACTATAATTTCATCCTCCGTTCGTGGCTGATAGCGGTCATATCATCTACCATGGCGGGTTTAATACCGGCCCGGCGCTCTCTGAAACTGAACCCCGTTGAGGTAATAAGAGAAGGATAAAATGATTACCATAGCACTGGAGGAAGTCAACAAAATATATCCGGGGGTAACGGAAAACCAGGTGCTGTTCGACATCAACCTGAGCTTCGAATCGAACTCCTGTATTGCGATAGTTGGTGAATCGGGGAGCGGCAAGAGCACCCTGATGAACATTATGGGAATCCTGGATACACCAACCAGTGGGGAGATAATCATAGACGACATGCCGGTATCCAGCATGAACAAAAAACAGCTTGCCGGCCTTAGAAACAGCGCTATCGGTTTCGTATTCCAGTTTCACTACCTTCTGCCGGAGTTTACCGTAAAAGAAAACGTCTTGATGCCGCACCTGATCCGGGAAAGCAGAGCGTCCAAACAGGCTGAAGAAAGGGCCAGGAGCCTGCTCGACATGGTAGGGATTCTCAGGCTGGAAAACAAGATGCCCCAACAGATATCGGGCGGAGAACAGCAGAGGACCGCCATCGCCCGGGCACTGATGAACAACCCCCGGATTATACTTGCCGATGAGCCCACAGGCAACCTGGACTCGGTCACCACCCAGAAGGTCTGTGGAATTTTTCGGGATATAAAGGAGCGATTCCACACTACATTTATCGTGGTTACTCATGACAGGTCGGTGGCATCACATACAGATCGTATCGTAGAGGTCAAAGACGGCAGGGTAATAAGTGATAAATCCAACGACACAGGCTCGGGTCCGACTTTCACATCAGAAGCACTGGCTGTAGGTTATGACGATGTAAATGA
>JAGYOC010000228.1 GCA_018399795.1 Dehalococcoidales bacterium | reverse complement strand
AGTCTATAATTCTTTAGCCCTGCAGTATGTTACCGTTTACATCTCCTATCGCGGGGAAAATAAATCCCTTTTTACCCTGTTGCCAGTATAGTTATGTAAAGTTTCCGGGTGTGGATTAATCACTACATTCTTACCAATCCATAATTATTTGACCGTTTCGGCCAATACTGCTACACTCAAATTGCTATAAGCCTCACTTTTATTTACCGGAGGAATCGGGCACCGTGAAGATTTTAACCGCCAACCAGATGCGCCAGGCTGACCAGGACTGTTCCAATATAGGACTTCCCCCGGAGCAGCTAATGGAAAACGCCGGGCTGGCAATCGCCAAGGAAGTCAACAGTATTCTGGAAGGTGTCAGAGGAAAGAGTATTGTGGTGCTCACCGGTCCGGGCAATAACGGTGGCGACGGCCTGGTGGCATCAAGGCACCTCCACGACTGGGGCGCAAAGGTTTCTGTTTTCCTCTTCAGCGACCGTTCCACCGATGACTCAAACCTCAAACTGGCACGGGAACGTAACATCGAGTTTATCGACGCTACCAGGGAAGCAGCCCTGGACAGGCTAAAGGAACTGCTACCGTCAGCAAGCGGAGTTATCGATGCTATATTTGGCATCGGCAAAATAAGGCCGTTTCAGGGTATCCTAAAGAGGGCTCTCGACACCATCAACCAGGCCAAACGGCCATCACTACGCGTCATTGCTGTAGACATTCCCTCCGGTCTCAATGCCGATACAGGAGCAATAGACCCTTCCTGTCTCTACGCTGATAACACCATTACCATGGCTTTCCCCAAAACAGGGCTGTTGAAATACCCTGGTATGGAGAGAACCGGCCGCATCACCGTAGCTGACATCGGCATTCCCCAGTATCTTGCCGAACAGGTAAACGAGGAACTGATCACCGCCGACTGGGTCAGGTCGGTTTTACCATCCCGCCCCCTCAATGCCAATAAAGGAACCTTTGGCAAAGCTATGGTTATTGCCGGTTCCAGCAACTATGTTGGAGCGGCTTACCTTGCCTGTAGCGGAGCTCAGCGCGTCGGTACAGGCCTGGTTACTCTGGCAACAGCAGGTAGAATCTATGCGCTTCTCGCGGGCAGGCTGATCGAGACAACCTATATCCCGTTACCGGAAACCCATCCCGGAATTATCTCCTCCGGGGCAGTTAAGCTTTTAAGTCCCGAGCTGGGAAACTATGATGCCGTGCTGCTAGGCTGCGGCCTGGGGAAAAGCCAGTCGGTAAAGAAATTTATCGAGGAGATGTTACTGCGTCCTAAAAATCTGCCCTCGCCTTTTATCATTGATGCGGACGCCCTCAATGTACTGGCCAGGATTCCCAACTGGTGGCAGCGCTTCGGCGATGACGCCATTCTTACGCCACACCCCGGTGAAATGTCCCGTCTTATAGGCACGACGGTCGATGAAGTGCAATCCGACCGGACCGGAACCACCAAAGGGTTGGCTAGAAAGGTCAACAAGACCGTTGTCCTCAAGGGGGCCTGCACCGTTATTTCAGCACCAGACGGGCGCACCGCCATAAGCCAGGCAGCTAATCCCGGACTGGCCTCTGCGGGTACCGGTGATGTATTGAGCGGCGTTATCGCAGGGCTGGTGGCACAGGGACTCTCTCTTTTCGATGCCGCCTCAGCAGGAGTTTTTCTGCACGGAGAGGCCGGTGAAATGGTGCGCTCCCGTATAGGCGATACCGGAATGGTCGCCAGTGACCTTTTAGAATTACTACCAGTAGTAATAAAACAGGTTAAAGAAAACCCGTTGAGTCAAATACCTTAACTGACTCTGGTGACTTGTCAATGAATCGAACCCTATTATATCGGACTGGTATTATCAATGCTGCTTGCTATTGACATCGGAAATACAGACACCAAGCTGGGTGTTTTTAAAGATGTAGAGCTTCTTTCCACCTGGCATATCGCCACAGACATTCACCGCACCGCCGATGAATATGCCAACAACCTGCTCGGCCTGCTACGTCACGGCAGTATTGATAAATCTGACATCTCCGCCGTATCCCTTTGCAGCGTCGTGCCGCCACTGATAAGCACGTATGAGGAGCTTTTCCACAGGTATTTCGCCCTAACGCCGCTGGTAGTCTGTGCCGGTGTAAAGACCGGGGTATCCATCCGTATGGATAACCCCAGAGAGGTCGGCTCCGATCGTATTGCCAATGCCACCGCTGCCCACCACCTCTACGGCGGCCCCGTTATCGTCACCGATCTGGGTACTGCAACCACCTTCGACGTTGTTTCAAGGGACAGCTGCTACCTCGGAGGGGTAATTTCTCCAGGGGTCAATACATCAGCCGAAACCCTGTTTATGCAGGCGGCAATGCTCCCCCGAGTTGAACTTGCCCACCCAAAACATACCATCGGTACCAGTACAGTCGCCGCAATACAATCGGGGATTATTTTCGGCTATACCGCACTGGTCGAAGGAATGCTTTACCGCATTAAAAATGAACTGGGAGAAAAAGCCAAAGTGGTGGCTACCGGTGGTTGGGCCGGACTTATCGCCAGGGAAACATCTGTCTTCGACGTGCTAAACCCTGACCTGACACTTATCGGATTGAGACTTATATACTCGATGAATGTTCCGGGTAATATCAAGCAGGCAAAACAATGTTGAACGGAAAAACCATTATCCTGGGAATAACAGGAAGCATCGCCGCCTATAAGGGCGCCGAGCTTGCGAGCAGGCTTACCTCTTTGGGAGCATGTGTTCAGGTAGTCATGAGCCAATCGGCAACCAGGTTCCTTAGCCCTCTTACCTTTCACAGCCTTACCGGCCAGCCGGTTATAACTAGTCTGTGGGATAGGGATACAGGTAACGCTGTTAAACACATATCCCTTGCTGAAGCCGCTGACATCATCATTATCGCCCCGGCTACCGCCAATACCATCGCCAAACTCGCCTCGGGTATTGCCGATGATGTTATCAGCTGTACCGTACTGGCTACCCGGGCGCCGGTTATTATCGCGCCAGCGATGAACGTCAACATGCTTAAAAATCCGGTGACCCAGAACAACCTCTCGGCTCTCAAGGCACTGGGATTTCACATCGTCGAACCCGAGAAAGGGCGTCTGGCCAGCGGTATTGTGGGAGAGGGACGCCTGGCCAGCCTGGAGAGAATCGAAGCCAGTATCAGGAGTATCCTCGGCAGGAGCAGTGACCTTCTCGAGAGACACATTGTGGTTACCGCAGGGGGCACCCAGGAGCCGATAGACCCGGTACGCCATATCGGTAATCGAGCCTCGGGTAAAATGGGCTTTGCACTGGCCGAAGCAGCCCGTGACAGAGGCGCCAGGGTAACAGTCATCGCCGCGACATCGGGAGTTTCTCACCCTCCGGGTATCGATGTTGTACCGGTAAGGACTGCCCTCGAAATGAAAAAAGCCCTGAACAGGGCAGCATCAAAGGCAGCGTCAAAATAGTGCTTCGCTGCATATGCTGTAA
>JAGYOC010000227.1 GCA_018399795.1 Dehalococcoidales bacterium | reverse complement strand
AAGCAGCCTAATCCGGTGTTTACTATCAAGTTTCCGGTAGAAAAACAAGCAGAAGAGGGTCTATGAGCCTTGTCCCTTTTTGTTCATTTTTGTATGCTCTTATTGATATCTGCCAACAGGAAGTAAGAAACTATGGTAAAAACGAGTTTTCCTAAGGGAGTCCATCCTCCAGAAGAGAAAGACCGCACATCGAACATTCCAATTACCGATCTCCCTCTTCCAGAGAAGATTTTAATTCCCCTTTCACAACATCTTGGTAAACCCGCGAAGGCAACGAAAGACCGTGGAGATGCTGTGACAGTCGGTGAGCGTATCGGTGAGGCCGACGGCTTTATCTCTGCCCATGTTCACTCTCCAGTTTCGGGGAAGGTCAAAAAGCTGGTACAGCTTCCGCTTCCCGGCGGACGCATGGGTGAGTATATGGAGATCGAAGTAGACAAAGAGGAAACCGAGGCTTTCAAATTCCCCGAAAAAGAGTTCGACCTTGAAAATGCTACTCAGGAGACAGTCGCACAGACGCTCAAAGAAGCCGGAATAGTCGGCATGGGCGGAGCAACCTTCCCCGCAAACGTAAAGTTTACTCCGCCGAAGGGTAAGACACTGGACAGCCTGATCATTAACGGGGCGGAATGCGAGCCCTATCTTACCTGCGATCACCGGATGATGCTGGAGCATGCTGCGGAAATTATTGCTGCAATCAGAATACTCCACAAAGCGTACGCCTTTGAACAAATACTCGTTGGTATAGAGGAAAACAAAAGCGACGCCGCCCAAGCTCTCAAAGAAGAAGCTGATAAATATCAGGAGCTTCCGATCCAAGTGGTCACCACAAAGGTGAAATACCCCCAAGGGGCGGAAAAAATGCTTATCCAGGCACTTACCGGACGGATAGTTCCCAAGGGCAAACTCCCGCTTGAGGTGGGAGCGGTCGTCTCAAACGTACAGACCGTATATGCCATGTACGAAGCCTTCTACCGGGAGAAACCCTTAATCGAGCGGGTTCTTACGGTTACAGGAGACGGTATTGCCGAACCAAAGAATATCCGTGCTCCCCTTGGTACTCCCATCGAAAAGCTCTATGAGTTTTGCGGCGGTATGAAAAGTGAACCCCGAAAAATGATCGCCGGCGGACCTATGATGGGGATTGCCTTGCCGACTATCGACTATTCAGTGATGAAAGGTTCTTCGGGCTACCTTCTTTTTGACAGTCCCGCGGTACCGGAAGAGGGACCGTGTATTATGTGCGGACGCTGCGTGCAGGCCTGTCCAATGAACCTTGTACCACTACGTATCGCCGCACTGGCGAAGGCCGAGCAGTACGCCGAGGCCAAGGAGTATGATGCGACCGCCTGCGTGGAGTGCGGTGCCTGCGCCTACGGCTGTCCTGCAAAGATTCGACTGGTCGCCTGGATTCGTTATGCGAAAAACTTTATCAATATACGTGGACTCTGAGATAGAGGACGCAGAGAGGCCGGGCTGCGTACAGCTTAGGCGGCGGCCGGATCGGTCTTTGCGTCCAGACCTATGCATGCTCAGGAAAGGAGTTGCAATTAGATGACAGAAAAAAAAGAAGGTTACATCCTAACCTCATCCCCCCACCTATTCTCATCTTCTACTACCCCAAAAATTATGTATACGGTACTCGCCACCCTTTTGCCGGTGGCTCTAATATCGGTACTTTTGTTTGGGATGAAGGTGTTACTGTTGTATGCAGTGTCAATAGCTACCGCTGTGGCAACCGAGGCTGCAGTGAAGGCGGCACGCCGAAAAAGCATCCGCAGCATTTATGACGGCAGCGCCGTTATCACCGGACTCTTGCTGGTAATGGTAGTTCCTCCCGATTTGTCCCCGGTGTTTGTTGCCCTTGGTGCCTTTGTGGCTATATTCATCGGTAAAGAAGTCTTCGGAGGGCTTGGAGCTAACGTATTTAATCCGGCCCTGGTCGGACGTGCCTTTCTGTCGGCCTCCTACCCGGTACAGATGACCAGTTACTCCCAACCCCAGGCACTCTTCCCCATTGCTGGGGGAGTAGATGCAGCCGGAGGGGCAACGCCCCTCGCAGCGGCCCGATTCGAGGGGGTTGTGACACCACTAAAATCACTCCTCTTGGGTCAGGTCGGCGGAAGTATAGGCGAAACCTGCGCTCTGTTGATTATCGTCGGAGGCTTAGTACTGATAGCACTGAAAATTGTTGATTGGCATCTGGTACTCGCCTACCTTGGCACAGTCTTTCTGCTGACGGGCCTTTTCTATCTAATCGATCCGGGAACATATCCTTCCCCGCTGTTTCACCTCCTC
>JAGYOC010000226.1 GCA_018399795.1 Dehalococcoidales bacterium | reverse complement strand
CTGTTTTTGGTAAGGGTTGCCGCCGTAGCGTTATACCTGGTTAATGTCATGTTTCCCTCCTTATGTCTTTGCTACGCTCCATTTTTGCCCTCCGGTCCTGATTCAGTACACCTTATGTCCCCTGCTACCAACCGATTCGGAGCAATGCGTGCATACCGGGCAGGTCTCCACCGGCACCGGGTTATAGCACATACCACATACACCGTTGGTCAACCTGCCGGCCAGACAGGCACGCTCACAAACCGGGCATATCCACTCACAGCCGTTGCAGTTGCGGCATTCCTCCGGTGTCTCGCCAAAAGCTGTCGCAACGCGTCTCGAGGTGCCGCGGCCGACAAAGCCAAGGCCACCGGACTGCATCTGCTCCTTGCAATAACGAACGCAGAGACCGCACAGTATGCACCCTTTGTCCTTTATCTTAAAGCGGACGCGGTTAACGCCCATACTGGCCGCTAGGTCCTGCAGGGTCTTCGAATTGGGGCAGCTTGCCAGAAGCAGTTCGATGATTACCGACCTGGCCCTGATTACCCTCTCCGAGCTGGTAAGAATTATCTGCCCTTGGGCTACCGGAAGGGTACAGGATGCCTCCAGAGACGACCTGCCCTTCTTAACCACCTCCACAATGCAGACACGACAGGCGCCGTAGGCGGTCAAACCGGGTTCATAGCAGAGCGTGGGAATAACGATACCCATTTCTCTTGCCGCCTCGAGAACTGTCGTTCCCTCCGGCACCCGGGTATTAATACCATCAATAGTAAGCTCAACCACAGCATTTCTCCTCTCTAAGAAACTATCACCGCATCATATTTACATACGTCGCGGCAGAGCCCGCAGGAGATACACCTGCCCTGATCGATCCGGTGAGGTTTCTTTTTCTGCCCCGTTATCGCTTCCTGCGGGCAGGTTTTGATACACACGCCGCAGCCAGTGCACTTCTCTTCATCGATACGGAAGGTAATCAGGGCCTTGCAAACCCCGGCCGGGCAGCGTCCATCAAATATGTGGGCTTCATATTCTTCACGAAAGTATCTTATGGTGGACAGTACCGGGTTGGGAGCCGTGCCTCCGAGGGCACAAAGCGAGGTATCCTTGATGGTCTCTCCGAGCTCCTCAAGGAGTTCGATATCGCCCGGTCTTCCCCGCCCCTCAGTGATATCGGTTAGAATATCCAGCATGCGGTCTAGACCTTCCCGGCAGGGCACACACTTGCCACATGATTCCTCGGTGAGGAACTTGACGAAGTATTTGGCCAGGTCCACCATGCAGGTGGTCTCATCCATTACAATCATACCGCCGGAGCCCATCATGGAACCGGCCTCCACCAGCCTGTCGAAATCAACGGGGAGGTCAATCAGGCTCTCCGGTATACAGCCGCCCGACGGTCCTCCGGTCTGTACCGCCTTGAACTTCTTGTCACCGGGAATACCGCCACCTATATCGTAGATAATTTCCCGCAGGGTGATTCCCATCGGCACCTCTACCAGACCAGTATTGTTGACCCTGCCAACCAGCGAGAATATCTTGGTGCCCTTGCTGTGAGCAGTACCGATTCCGGAATACCAATCACTCCCGCGATTGATTATCAACGGTACATTGGCCCAAGTCTCAACATTATTAAGATTGGTCGGCTTATCATGCAGGCCGCTGACAACAGTATGCACATGTTTGTCGCGTGGCTCGCCAATACCTCCCTCCAAAGAGGCTATCAGCGCCGTCGACTCTCCACACACAAAGGCTCCACCACCAACAGTCACCCTGATTTCAAAGTCAAACCCTGAACCAAGTATATCCTCACCGAGAAACCCGTATTCCCTTGCCTGTTGCAGAGCTACCTGCAGGTTCTCAAGTGCCAGCGGATACTCATGCCGGATATAAACATAGCCATTACCCGAGCCGATAGCAAAAGCCCCAATTATCATACCCTCAATTACACTTTGAGGATTACCCTCCAGAAGGCTACGGTCCATATATGCACCAGGGTCACCCTCATCGGCATTGCAGATAACATAACGGACCCCATCGGGTGCCGGCGCATTACGGCAGGCCTCCCACTTCAGACCGGTGGGAAAGCCACCCCCACCCCGCCCTCTCAATCCCGACTTCTTAACCTCATCGATAACATCTTCAGGGCCCATCTGGGATACAACCCAAGCAAGGGCAGCATAGCCCCCCAGTGCAATATAATCATCAATATTAGTTGGCGTTATAAACCTATTGTTATCTAGAAGAAGTCTTCTTTGTTTACTATAAAAGGGTAAATCCCGCTCATATACAATCTTCTCCCCGGTAGTAAAATCTGTATAAAGGAGTCTATCTATTACCCTGTTGTTTAAAATCGTCTCGGATATTATTTCGCCAACGTCAGCAGGGCTAACATGCTGATATACTATTCCTTCCGGATATATGGTAACCACCGGTTCGATCTCACAGAATCCGTGGCACCCGGTAGCCCGGAAATTTACAGAATCCTGCAGCCCGAATTCTTCCAGTGACTTTTTTATTGCTTCAGCAACGTCACCAGCCCCACATGATAGCCCGCATGTCCCCACGCTGGTAACAATACTAACGCTACCAGGGTCACGCCGGCTTAATATTCCCCCCCGCAACTCTTCCAACTCTGCTGCTGATTTGAGCCTCTTCATTTCCCAGCCCCCCGTTTCTTATATCTCCTCAGAGCAGCCTTTACCTTTACCGGTGCCATCTTCCCGTGATATTTCCCATCCACAACCACTATCGGGCCCAGGGCACAGGCGCCCAGGCAGTTTACCGTCTCCAGAGAAAACTGCATATCTGCGGTTGTTTCCCCGGCCTTTATGGAAAGCTCCCTCTCCACTTCATCGAGCACAGCGGATGCGCCACGGACATGACAGGCAGTTCCAGTACATACGCTAAGTACGTGTTTACCCTTGGGCACCAGAGAGAAGGCCTTGAAAAATGTAGCCACTCCGTAAACCTGTATCAAAGGCAGCTCCATTTTTCTGGCCACCATTTTTAATACATCCTCAGGAAGGTAACGATATTCCTTCTGTATATCCTGAAGTATAGAAATCATGCTGTCACGACTGCATTCATACCTTTCCATTATTCCCTGTACTTTTTTACCGCGGCTGCTTTCCATTACCCGACCACCTTTCTAAAAAGGTTTTCTGAATCAAAATGGCTATTTTCTTACCGGTATTCCCCTGCTGCGGAGGTATTCCTTCGCCTCCGG
>JAGYOC010000225.1 GCA_018399795.1 Dehalococcoidales bacterium | reverse complement strand
TCCGATTTATACGGGGTGGTAGAGCTTACCGACGCACAAGTGGAAAGCTATATAAAACAGTATTTAACTTTTACAAATCCCGATTTTGTAAAACTCTTAAGCAATCAAGAGGATGAGGTGGTGGGCTTTGCCATTGCCCTGCCGCGCCTTACGAAGCCTCTGCAAAAATCCGGCGGCCGGCTGTTTCCATTCGGTTTTCTGCATCTGCTGAAAACCCTTAAAAAGCCGGAGGAGCTGGTATTTTACCTGATTGGTGCGCGCCCGGATTACCAGAACCGCGGACTGAATGCAATTCTAATTTCGGAACTCTATCGGGAGTGCATAGACTACGGTATAGAGTATGTGCAAACCTGTGGCGAGCTGGAAGATAATTCAAACATCATTACGATTATGAAAAACTTCGAAACCCGCGTGAATAAACGGCGCCGCTGCTATATTCGACATTTATAAGCTATAAGATGCATTACCGACACTCTGCTCCTACAAAAAACAGGTCTTCGCAAAAGCGAAGACCTGTGCCTCCTTTTGGGGTGAACCCCTCGCCTATTTGTCTTCGCGCATGTACGAAGTGCCCAGAGCAGCGGGAGGTCCAACCTTCCGGTTGTGGGATTCCCACACAGTTACCAACACCAGCACCAAGATGGTAGCTATGTAGGGGGCCATATTCAGGTATGCTGAGGGAATGTCGGTTCCCGAAGCCTGCAGCCTGAACTGCACCGCATTAATTCCACCAAACAGAATCGCTCCTAGGATTGCCCTGGAAGGATTCCACATAGAAAATATTACCAAAGCGATTACGATCCAGCCTCGACCGCCGGTAATGTTTTCCGTCCATCCGGGGGTATATGCAAGTGACAGGTGTGCCCCCCCGATTCCTACCAGCATACCACCAAAGATGGTATAAAGATAGCGAATTTTTGTCACATTCAGCCCCATGGCATCTGCAGTCTGCGGGTTCTCGCCCACCGAACGCAGGTTAAGGCCAAACTTGGTTTTATACATGAAGTACCAGGCCACCGGTATAAGCAAGTACACAATATAGGTAAGCGGGTCCTGATTAAATACCGCCCCCAGCAGAGGAATTTCTCCTAAGCCTTCAACCTGTAAGCGGGTAAACTTTACCGCGCTCATACCGCTTAAATTAAATCCATTGCTCTCCGGGCCTAGGCGCTGGCCAAGGAAGCTGGCTAAACCGGTACCGAAGAGGGTAATACTCAAACCGCTGACCACCTGATTGGCACGCATAGTAATAGACAAAAAGGCGTGAATTAGAGCCAGCAGCATTCCTACCAGCATCGCCAAGAGTACCGCCAGGAGCAGACTGCCGGTATGAAAAGCGGTGGCGAATGCGGTCACAGCGCTCATGAGCATCATACCCTCAATACCCAGGTTAAGGATGCCCGAGCGCTCGGTATAGATTTCGCCGATTGTGGCGTACACCAGCGATGTACCGGCACTCAAGGTTATCGCAATAATTGAAGTAATAAGTGGTATCATACGGAAAGCTCCTCGTTACTCGCTGCTACTCGACTGTTTCTGGGATCGATGCGCTTTAAGCGGTATTCGGTAAACAGCGATCCGGCGAGCATCGGAAAAAGAATCATTCCCTGCAGCACCAGCCCCATAGCAGCCGGCAGGCCCATCATCATCTGTACCTGGTCGCCGCCGACCAGCAACCCCGCCATCAAAATCGCTACAAACAGGCCGGCAATCGGGTTAAGCTGACTAAGCCAGGCCACAATAATTGCCGTGTATCCGTAGCCCATCGCTAGTCCCTGCTGGAGGCGGTGGGAGATAGCGGTAACCTCACTTGCTCCGGCCAGCCCTGATAATGCCCCGGAGATGAGCAAAGCGATTAGTATATTCCGTTTCACATTAACCCCAAGACAGCGGGCGGCCTTCTGATTTTTCCCGATCATGTTCAGCTCAAAGCCCCATTTAGTGCGGTTCATAGCCACCCACAAGAGCAGACCTATACCGATTGCGATAAACAATCCCACATGGGCACGTCCGGAAAACCGCGGCAGCCATGCCGCCTCGGGAAACAGTTTTGTACCCGGAAACCCGTAGCCGTCAGGATCGCGCCAGGCTCCGTAATAAAGCCCTTCGGCAAACAGTATAGCTATATAGTTCATCATGAGGGTCACCAGAGTTTCATCAACATTCAGCCGGGTTTTCAGCAGTGCCGGTATGCCGGCCCATATGGCTCCGGCCATCATCCCGACCAGCATAACCATAGGAAGCAGTGACCA
>JAGYOC010000224.1 GCA_018399795.1 Dehalococcoidales bacterium | reverse complement strand
TGGTCAGCCCGACTCTTGGGTTCAATGGCCACCGACACCACCGGCTCTGGAAAACGTATGGACTCAAGCAGAACCGGATGAGAGGAATCACAGAGAGTCTCTCCTGTAAATGTATCCTTGAGCCCCAGCGTGGCCACAATAGCGCCGGTATCTGCCTGAGTTATTTCTTCGCGGCGGTTGGCATGCATCAGGAGCAGCCGCCCGATACGTTCCTTCTTACCCTTCGCTGAATTAAATACCTGAACTCCAGCCTTAATACTGCCCGAGTATACCCGCAAATAGACCAGCCTTCCCATATAGGGGTCGGTAACTACCTTGAAAGCAAGCGCGGAAAAGGGAGAATCGTCTCTGGCCGGCAACGTAACCTCTTCTCCACTCTTGGCACCGATAGCCCTTACCGGCGGCATTTCCTGGGGAGAGGGCAGATAATCCACCACCGCATCGAGCAACAACTGGATACCCCTATTTCGAAGCGCACTGCCACATAGAACAGGCACCCCACGGTTGGCCAGAGCAATTTTCCGTAAAGCCGTTTTTAATTCGCCGGGACCAATCTCCTTACCATCAAGATAAGCTTCCATTATATGATCGTCAGATTCAGCAACCTTCTCTATCAGATCCCTGCGAAAATGGCTGCACTTTTCCGTTTCCGAAATGGGGATGGGGATCTCCTCCAGCTCACCCTCAGGCGTACCGTCAGAGCGCCAGGCCCTGTTACTTACTATATCTATAATTCCTTCAAACGATGATTCAGCACCCAGCGGCAACTGTATTACCAAGGGGATAGCTTTCAACCGTTGTTCAATCATGCCCACAACCCGATCAAAATCAGCGCCAACACGGTCCATCTTATTAATAAAGCATATCCTGGGCACATGGTATCGGTCTGCCTGCCGCCAGACCACCTCAGACTGAGCTTCAACTCCGGCAACACCATCAAATACCACCACTCCACCGTCGAGCACGCGGAGGCTCCGTTCCACTTCAGCCGTAAAATCAACGTGACCGGGAGTATCAATGATATTTACACGATAGTCCTTCCAGGAACAGGTAGTGGCCGCCGAAGTAATCGTAATACCCCTCGTTCTCTCCTGGTCCATCCAGTCCATTACCGCGGTCCCTTCATGCACTTCACCGATTTTATAGGTACGACCCGTGTAATATAGTACCCTCTCCGTTACTGTGGTCTTACCGGCATCAATATGCGCTATAATAGCGATATTTCTAATCCGCTCTAACGGAAAGCTCCTCGGCGTAAACATTACCTTCCCCTTAGGTTTTTCCGATACTGAATTGTCCATCAAGGTATTGGAACAGCTAATTTTATTTCCCCCTTACCAGCGATAATGAGCAAAGGCTTTATTCGCCTCAGCCATCTTGTGGGTGTCCTCTCTCTTCTTTACGGTTACACCCTGTCCTTTGGAAGCTTCTCCGAGCTCAGCAGCCAGCCTCTCCGACATCGGTTTGCCTGCCCTCGCTCTAGTGGATTTGGTCAGCCAGCGTAAAGCCAGGGAAAGCCCGCGGTCAGCACGAACCTCTATCGGCACCTGATAGGTGGCACCGCCAACACGCCGCGCCTTGACCTCGAGTAACGGAGTGATATTCTTTATGGCCTGCTCCAATATAGATACGGCATCTCTGGACTGCTGCTTTTCCAGGATATCGAGGGCATCATAGACAACTCGTTCTGCTTTGCTCTTCTTACCGTCCAGCATTAATCTGTTAATCAATCTGGCCACATTCATATTGTTATATTTGGCATCAGGAGCCAGCTCTCTTCTGTCAACTCGAGCTCGCCTAGGCATATTACCCCCTCATTCAGGAAACTTGCGCCGCCTTTTCCTTTTTACTCCCGTATTTGCTTCTGCCCTTGCGCCGATTGGATACCCCGCTGGTATCCAAAGCACCCCGGACAATATGATAGCGCACACCCGGTAAATCCCTCACCCTGCCACCTCTTATCAACACCACCGAGTGTTCCTGCAACTCATGGCCCTCACCAGGTATGTAAGCGAGCACTTCCATACCATTGGTCAACCGTACCTTGGCTATCTTGCGCAAAGCCGAATTCGGTTTTTTGGGCGTGGTTGTCTTAACATATATGCATACCCCACGTTTCTGTGGAGAACCCTTACCGGCCAACCTCTTATTCTTCAGAGAATTATAGATATAGCGCAATGCCGGTGTACTGGTCTTTTTGGTAATCCTTTTACGCCCCTTACGAACAAGCTGATTGACTGTTGGCAACTATATCCTCCTGTATTCCCCACAATTTTAATGGATGAGCTTTAGCTCATCCATCAAGATACAACACATAGATTGAGCAACATAGCCCAATCTATCCCATATTATCTATATTGCCGAAGGCTAACGTAGGCAGTCTAACACAATAATAAAACAAATGTCAACAACCATACAGAAGACAATTATACAGCCGTGCTAATTGCCCGGTCACTCTAGATATTCTCGTTCTGAAAGACCCCCTGATAGCCCTCCGTTTCTCCGCTCAGCTTCATAAATACAATCTGGGCAACCCTGGCATTTTTCTCCAGCCTGATCCCCCGAGAATTATATACTACCATCAGTGACTGAGACCGGCCTCTATAACCGGCATCCCATACCGCAGTATCAATGCTTACTCCGCAGCGGAGCAGGCTTGACCGTGGTCTTGCCAGAGCCATAACATTCCGGGGTAGATTAACCACCTCATTATAGGTAACAAGATAGATACCGGAGATCAAATCGATGAAGCCAATCCCGTCAAAAACCAGCGGCGTCGGTGCCGGCAATATCCTGCCGGAATTTTTAACCGCTATTTGCCCTGACGAATCGAACATCGCCAGCTCACGCAGGGTCAGGTCAATCCCGTTCGGCTGCAACTGCTCATCCAGGCTGACAAACCCCTCGATGAGCGGTGGTTTTTCTTTTATTAAATCGCGTATCTCATCTCGTGCTAGAACGCCGCACATTCAATACCATACCCTCCTTAAAACATTGTACCTTTCAGACAGGCACCATAGCAGTTATATCGACCGTAAAACAGTCAGCCATTTATATGAAATAAATGTTCGCCCTGCACATCATATCTGTCTGAATTCGGCTTTATTTACCGGTACCCAACTCCATATTCCCCACCACCATATTAAGCAAGGTGCCTGAGGTGTAATTTAATGGCCTTCTTGGTTTCCTTTACTATTTCGTCGTGTTTCTTCCTACCCGTCTTCACCGCAAAGGAGTCAAGCACCTTCCCCGAGTTCTTTTCTATCTTCGAGGTGATATTTTTGCCCGCTTTTTCATACCCGGAGCCACCCATGGTAAAAAATGGAATCACCTTTTTCTTCCTGAAATCCGTTTCGCGGATGAAGGCGTTAACCGCAGGTACCGGCTTGGACGCCCATATTGGAGAACCCAGCAGAATCAAATCATAATCGTGTACATCGAAGGGAATAGGCTTTATCTCGCTGCACTTATCCCTTCCCGCCGCATAACCACCAATCACATACTTCAAAAAGGAGGGCATCTTCTTCACTTCTTCCAGTTTACAAATATCTGCTTTCATTTCTCTGGCAATAGCCCTGGCCACGATTTCCGTATTTCCCGATAGCGAATAGAATACGACTAGCTTCTTCATAATACCTCCTCGACGGGAACATACGAATTATAGCACAATATTAGGTAGCGAATAGTTATAAATATCATCAAGGGAGGTATCATATGGAATTTTTCGATGTTATAGAGGGACGCTATAGCGTTAGAGCCTATAAATCTACCCCGGTTGAAGACGAAAAGCTAGCTAAAATCCTGGAAGCGGCACATATGGCGCCGACAGCCTGTAATCTGCAGCCTTTTCAGTTCATCGTAATACATACAAAGGGAAGAGAAACAGATTTGAAACATATCTACGGTCAATCCTGGTTCACTCAAGCCCCTCTGGTAATCTGCGCCTGCGCCATTCCGTCTCAAAGCTGGAGGCGTGGAGACGGCAAGAACTACTGTGATATAGATGTGACCATAGCAATGGACCACCTTATTCTGGCCGCGGCCAACTTGGGTCTGGGTACCTGCTGGATCGGAGCCTTTGACCGCAACGCCACCTGTGAAATACTGAGGTTACCCGAAGGCGTTGAGCCGGTTGCTTTTACACCTGTCGGCTACCCAGCAGACCAGCCCAGCTATAAAACACGCAAACCCGTTAAAGAGATAGTAAGATACGAGAAATGGTAAGTCCGGGTATAATTTGAGTAAAGAGGCCATGATCAGCTAACCAGGCAACATATGAGGAGAGGTAGTCCGGCAAGGGAAAAAGCACCATCAAAATTGCCTAACCCGGCTTTTCTCTGTTACTATCATCTGTACAGGGGATATGCTGATGGAAAGCGGCAAAACCAGGGTGCTCTTTCTGTGTACACATAATACAGCGAGAAGCCAGATGGCTGAGGCCTTCCTCAATAATATGGCCGGAGACAGGTTTGAAGCTCATAGCGCCGGTCTGCAGCCAAAGGACATTCATCCCTATACCC
>JAGYOC010000223.1 GCA_018399795.1 Dehalococcoidales bacterium | reverse complement strand
GAGGCAATATCGAGGTAGTCGTTACTAAGCAGATAGAGAAACTCGATATTGCTCTTTTCGAGACTGCGTTTGATTGAGTTGAGCCCGCCCTCGAAATTCGCGACACCAACGGTTCTGCCCTTGTGGTTGATAGGAAACAGGCCCTTGAGGCGAAGCCCCTTCGGGGAGGCCTCTACTGTTACCATCGGTTTACCGCTTCGCTGCAGCACATCCCTGTAGGCTGCGGAGTAGTCAAGACTCTCCCCGTAATCATCGGGAGCCCAGGACTTTACGAATGAGTTTAAGTTGCGGTCGATAAGATGTATCTGTACGTTTTGAAAACCGGTAAATTCCCGATAAGTATCCCCATAATGTTCAAGAAGATCAATGCAGCTTTGCCGGTCCCTCTCTGCCAGCCCCTCGGCAACTATGGGATTCTGTGCGATCATCAGGGCATTGGTAATCCACACATCCTCCTTGGCTGCCAAGGCTTCGAAAAGAGTGGTATTCATCTCCGAAACGGTGCTTTCCAAGGTACTCTCTCGAATTTCCGAATATCTGAGATAACCATATGCTAATCCCGCTATCACAAAAACAACAAATACCGTGACCATAACGGTGAGCATCTTAACCCGCAATTTCATCTTTTAGACTCCCATATAGTGAACATAATAATAGTATACTAAAAATATAACATTTTAGAGCTCTAAGGTACAGGAATCGAAGTATTCAAGCAGGTATATTTGTGAAAACGGTGGCTGCTCGCTGTATAGGAAAAAAAACTTTACACAGTGCCGCTACCGTTCTATTTTAGTATAGGAGATACATTAAAAATGATAGAAGTGCCGGATAAATTTGTAATTCGTATTGAGGACGCCCTCGGGGCGATGGATGCTTATCCCTCGCAGCATATCGATCTGTTTCATCACAACGACACCGACGGGCTCAGCGCCGGGGCGATCCTGCTCAGTGCCTTGGAGCGGGCGGGGTATACGGTCGAGGCCTCGGCACTGGAGAAGCCCTACCCGCTGGTGCTGAAGAAGATTTTTGAACGGCGTAATCGAATCGTTATTTTTGCCGATTTTGCCGGCAAAATTTCCCCGATGATTGCCAGTTTGAACCGGGGAGGGAACCTGGTGCTGATTGTAGACCACCATCCTGCGGAGGAGGTAGACGACCCCGCTGTGCATGTGGTGGATGCCGATCTTTTCGGACTGAAGGGCGACCGGGATATCTCCGCCTCGGCAACCTGTTATGTGTTGGCTGAACGGCTTGATGCCTCCAATAGAGACCTTGCCCACCTAGGTGCTCTGGGGGCGGTGGGGGATGGTTTTTTCGTCGATGGAGCCTTGAGCGGGGTGAACCGGAGTATTTTGAAGGAAGCTCAGCTCCAGGGCACTATGCGGGCTGAGGCGGTAGTGCTGGGAGATGAGGAGCAGGAAGCCGGAGAGAAGCCCGCCGGGGAGAAGTATTATATTAGCTTCGAAAAGGAGTATCCCGCCGACCAGATTTGTTCGGCCCTGGATACCCTTGGAGGGGTGGGCTACTATCAGGGCGGTGCGGCCAAGGGACGGGAGCTCTGTCTGCAGGGCTTTACCCCCGGGTTGTCCGAGGAGGTGCAGAATCTGCTGGAGACCCGGAAGAGACTCTTTGACCGGGAGATTGAGCGTCTCCGTTCTCACGGCCCCAATAACACTGCCCATCTGCAGTGGTTTGACGTAGAGGAGCGTTTCCGCCCCATGGGAGTAAAGATGATTGGAGTATTCTGTACAATTGTACGGAATATGGACTTTCTCGACCCGCATAAATACCTGGCCGGATTTCAGACGCTTCCGGATGAGGTGCCCGGATTTGGTGAAATTGCCTTTAATTCTAAGAAGATATCGATGCGGGTATCCGAATTTCTGACCGAGGAGATACGTGCAGGGAGAAAACCGGGCTTGAGTGCTTTTCTGCCGGAAGCGACCATTGAAATTGGCGGCTTTGCCGACGCCTGCCATGGTCTGTCGGCGGCAACAACTGTTCCTATCGGCCTGGAGCAGGAGCTAATCGATGAAACCGAGCGGGTACTCTCGAAAAAACTTGCGAGTGCCGCCAAAGAAAAATAAGGGGGAACAGAAATGGGCACTGGAACAGGGTATGGTAAAACAATTTTAATAGGCGATCAGTTTGTTCTGTGGGAGATCCCTGCGATTCTGGCGGCGATTCCCTTTCAGACCGTCTGTACCGTTGAGCGACGGGATTCGGGGGAAGGCTGGATAGTGGAAGACAATCGTACTGAAGTTCCCGGCTATAAAGAGGCCAAAAAGCAGGACTCAATTGTCTCCTTTAACCGTATGATTGAGGTTATGGGGTTGGATGTGAAAAAACAGCCTATCAAGATAACAGTAGGTGGCGATTTACTGGCCGGCAGCGGGGTAGGAGCCAGTGCGGCGATCTGCGTCTCCTTTGCCAGGGCATGTAATGAAGAGTTCAATTTGGGTATGGATATCCACCACATTAACCGCGTAGCCTGGGAGGGTGAGTTTGGCTACCACGGGCTTCCGAGTGGGGTAGATAACACCGTTTCTACCTATGGGGGAGCTCGGTCGAATTTCAAGATACATTTAAAAAGTTACTACAGAAAACTTTCAA
>JAGYOC010000222.1 GCA_018399795.1 Dehalococcoidales bacterium | reverse complement strand
ACAGGGTCTGAAGATGATTTCTCTACGTGAGTTGTTTGATAAAATGTGTACTCCGGTTTTCCCGGATGGGAAAAACCCCTCCACGTATCTTCCGGATGAAGATGATGGTATTGATGTTGAAAAGGAAGCGGAGATAGGATTGAGCCTGGGCAACAAAGTGGATAGCCTGATACAAGAACTGGTTAGAATTGGTTGGGAAGAGGGTTTTGTTGAGCCTGGCTACGGGCAGCATTATGATGAGGAAGGCCGTAACATCAGGGCTAGGAATATAGGGAAACGGCTGGATGAGATAGGCGGATTGAGGTTAATGAAGGTAGCGTGGTGGAGAGTCAGGTTTGACCTTAGTCCAGGACCTGCCAGTAGAGACCTGGATATAATCTGGGACGGCGTTGGTGAATGGCGTGGCTAGTATTAATTGCCTCTGCCGTTAACGTAAGATTTTTCCCCGTTTGCATAATATCCCCGGTATGCGTTTGGTAGCAGTTCGGCGACATGTTCCATGATATCGTCTGCAAGCTCTCTGAGATTATTCCTATCCAGTTTACCATCTGGTAGGGCGATATGAAATGGCTTTCCGATGTGCACGGATACCCTGGGCCTGTGCAGCATAACCCAGCGAAATCCTTTCTCGGCTACCTCCATGCCTGTAATGCCGATGGGGAGTACGGGTGCGTTATTATGTACGGCAATAAGTACTGAACCTGGATACGCGGGCTGAAGCTGTGCATTTTTGCTACGGCTTCCTTCCGGGAACATGAAAATCGCCCGGCTGCTATCAAGTACTTGGTGAACCTGTTTCAGAGCGCTATGGTTTGTCGAGCCACGTCTGACCGGGATGGCACCGAAGGTCTCGATGAGAAATCTAATTACCCGGTTGCGAAAAAGCTCTTCCTTGGCCAGAAATATCATCTCCCTATCTACAGCGATGGTTAACAGGTACTGGTCGGCATAGCTGAGGTGATTGGATACGACTATCAGCGGCCCCTTAGCTGGTATATTTTCCTTGCCCTCTATATGTGGGCGGGTAAAAAGAAAGAAAACCAGATTGAAGAATACGAATGACACAATACGTGCGATACGGTGGTTAACGTCTTGACGCAATATTTTCCTCGGTAAAAGACCTTACTATTGCTATAAAATTATAACCCGATGCAGCGCTAAAAACAAATACAGGCATGTCGCTTCCGTGAATGAATTGAAGGGGTAATGTAGAAAATATATACTGGGTGGTATAGGTTTCTGGACAAGTACTGCTATGAGTGATTTTAAAATAGTTTCCGATTTTGGGCCCATGGGTGACCAGCCTGAAGCTATCGACAGGCTGGTTGATGGCTTGAATCGGGGGTTTGAGCAACAGACATTACTGGGTGTTACGGGCAGTGGCAAGACATTTACCATGGCTAACGTTATCAAGCGTGTCAACCGGCCGACACTGGTTATAAGCCATAACAAGACACTGGCGGCCCAGCTATATGCTGAGCTTAAGGTTTTTTTCCCTGAGAATGCCGTGGAATATTTCGTCAGTTACTATGATTATTACCAGCCGGAGGCCTATATCCCGCGTACCGATACCTATATCGAAAAGGATGCCGATATCAATGAAGAGGTCGATAAGCTGCGCCATGCAGCGACAAAGTCTCTATTTGAACGGCGTGATGTGATAATTGTGGCTTCGGTATCCTGTATCTACGGTCTGGGCGAGCCAGAAGAATACCGCAGTTTTGTCTGCAGTATAAAGCGCGGTAACAACTATCCCCGGCGGGATTTGCTAAAGCACTTGGTAGGAATGCAATATGAACGTAATGATATTGATTTTACCAGGGGGAGGTTTCGTATAAGGGGTGATACTCTGGAAATACAGCCTTCTTACGAAGAAATGGCTCTGAGGGTTGAATTCTTTGGCGACGAAGTGGAACGCATCGTTGAGATCGACCCTTTGACCGGAGAGGTGCTGGCGGAACTGGACTCGGTAAATATTTATCCTGCCAAGCATTTCGTCACCTCGAGGGAGAAGATGGACCATGCTATCGATGGTATACAGCAGGAGCTAATGGAAAGGCTCGCAGAGCTCTCTGCCCAGGGAAAAGATCTGGAGGCTGCCCGTCTAAAGGCGAGGACCAGCTACGATCTGGAAATGTTACGAGAAGTCGGTTACTGCACCGGCGTGGAAAATTATTCCCGCCACCTGTCCGGTAGGGAACCGGGTAGCTCTCCCTGGACGCTGCTGGACTATTTTCCCCGTGATTTCCTGGTTTTCGTTGACGAATCACATATGACACTGCCTCAAGTCAGGGGCATGTATCGTGGCGATTTATCCCGCAAGAAGACTCTTGTCGAGTATGGCTTTCGCCTGCCTTCTGCACTGGATAATCGACCACTTGATTTTAACGAGTTCAGGCAGCATATTAACCAGGTTATCTATACTTCGGCGACGCCTGCCGATTATGAATATGACCATAGTGAGCAGGTAGTCGAACAGATAATTAGGCCGACGGGCTTGCTGGAGCCAACGGTGGAAGTCAAACCCACTAAGGGGCAGGTTGACGATCTTCTCGAACAGATAAAGCGGCGTGTGGATAGAGGCGAGCGGTGTCTGGTAACAACCCTGACCAAGCGAATGGCGGAAGAGCTGGCGGAATATATAGCCGAAATGGGAGTCAAGACTCACTATCTGCATTCCGAGATAGAAACACTGGAGAGGGTCGATATACTGCGGTCCCTCCGACTGGGGGTATATGATGTGGTGGTTGGAATCAACCTGCTCCGTGAGGGGCTTGACCTGCCGGAAGTAAGCTTGGTAGCGATATTGGATGCGGACAAGGAAGGGTATTTACGCTCGGAAGGAGCGTTGATACAGACAATGGGGCGTTCCTCAAGGCATATAGATGGTCACGTCATAATGTATGCCGATGTTATAACGGGTTCTATGAATAGGGCCATAGAAGAAACGCGGCGCCGGCGTCTTATTCAGGAAAGATATAATGAGGAGCATCAAATTACACCTCAGGGTATAAGAAAAGCAATCCGGGATATTACGGAGAGAGTTCGAGTTGTAGCCGAGGCAAGACCCACCTACGACGCTTCTCCGGTTTCCAAAAAGGATATCGCCCGCCTGGTTAAAGAACTGGAGTCAAAGATGAAAACGGCGGCCAGGAACCTGGAGTTCGAAAAGGCGGCACTTCTGCGTGACCGTATTATGGAGCTGAAGAGAGAATAGCTCTTCTTCTGAGCGGTTATGCATCTGTATCGGAATCCTCCTCTTCTAGTTGCTCCATGATACGGGCTGCTCTCGGGTAACCTATACGCAACTTGCGCTGCAGAAAAGACGTGGAAATATTTTTATGTTCCCTGGCCAGTTCTCTTGCCGATTCCAGCAGTGTATCCTGTGTTCGGTCACCTTTACGTGTTGAACTCGCTGGAGAGGAAAGCTCTGTGATTTGCAGTGAAGGGGGTTCTTCTTTCTGCTGGCTGCCCCAGAAGTAAACCAGTCTTTCCGTCTCAGCATCGGAGACATAGCAGCCCTGAAGGCGCTTTGGCTTGGCTGCCTCAGTGGGCATATAGAGCATATCGCCTCTTCCAAGTAGCTTTTCGGCACCTGTAATATCGAGGATGGTCCGTGAGTCCACCTGTGAGGTAACGGCAAAACTGATACGAGTGGGGAAGTTCGCCTTTATCAGACCGGTAACGACGTCTACCGATGGACGCTGTGTGGCTACAACCAGGTGAATTCCGGTAGCGCGAGCGAGCTGCGCTAGGCGGCAGAGAATATGCTCAACCTCGTCAAAGCCAGCCATCATAAGGTCGGCCAGCTCGTCGATTACCAGGACGATATAGGGTAATTTGTCTTCCCCCTCTTTCTTCTTGTTATAGCTTTCTATATTGCGGGCGCTGACAGTGGCGAGTTTCTGATAACGTTTGTCCATTTCCTGATTCAGCCAGCGGAGTATGTTTACTGCTTTATTGGCGTCGGTAATTACCGGTACCGCCAGGTGAGGGATGCTGTTGAAGGGGGTCAGTTCCACTCGTTTGGGATCAATCATGATAAATCGGACATTGTTGGGTGAATTGTGTAGCAAAATACAGCAAATTGTGGCATTCAAACAGACAGTTTTTCCGCTGCCTGTAGCACCAGCGATGAGCAGGTGTGGCATTTTGGTCAGATCGGTAACCACGGATTCGCCGCCGGCTCCCATACCAAGTGCCAGGGCAAGCCTCGACTTGGATATTAGCTTCTGGAAGCTGCTGGTCTCGATAACCCCGCGCAGATTGACCATCCCGAGCTGAGTGTTTGGTACCTCAATACCTACAACTGGCTTGCCGGGTATAGGCGCTTCGATTCTTATCGTGGGTGCAGATAGGGCCAGGGCAAGATCGTTGGCAAGTGCCGTTATTTTATCTACCTTGACCCTGGTTCTGGATACCTCCTCCATCCTGGTGGTTGCGTTACCATTCTTGTCACGTTCCTTTTTCTCCTTGAATTTACGGTCCCATCCCGGTTCGATACCGAACTGAGTTACCGTTGGCCCGGTGTTTATCTGGACTACTTTGGCATCAACACCGTAACTGGCGAGGGCTTCTTCGATAAGGCCGGCCCTTTTGGTATTATCGGCCTGTCCGAATTCCATTTCGGGGGCGCGGTCAAGAATTTCAATCGGCGGTAACTGCCACCCGTTATCCGTGACAAGCGACGATGACTCCCCATATTTTTTCCAGACCTCTTGGGCCACCTGCCGTAGATCCTCTTGGGAACTTGTGGTGGTGGTCTGCTGTGATGGGGCAGGACTTGGGGCCACCGGTTGAGTTACTGGAGCAGTTGTCGGCGCTGTCTTCTGCACCTCATTAACCGTGCTGCTGGGCTTGGTGTATGCCGGCTGTTGATCTGTTCTCGATGCAAGCTCGGGTGGAGGCTGCGGTTGCCTTTTAAGCTGGTTTTTTGCCCAGGCAGTGGCATTTTGGGCAGCAGTGGCAAATGTGCGGGGCGATATCAATATGGCACCGGCCAGGAAAAGGCCGATTATGCGTGGAATACCGATGAAGTTGGATGGGTATCCGATTAAGTACTGACCTATGCTCCCCCCCAGTGCGGAGTAGGCAAGCAAGCCCCAGATGGCCATGGTTATGGAGATGCCTCCCCACCACTGCCGGAATCTGGTAAGTGGTGGTGTGTTGCGGCGAAACCACATTACTGTTCCCAGGATTATCAGGGCTATTATGAGGAGCAATAGCCCCCATCCGAACATGTTCCAGGTGCTATCCCGAACGTCTATGGCCCATGCTGACAGGTTGGGCCATTGCCAGTAAACCAATCCTCCTACTGCTGCCGCAAGTATGATACGCCAGGCTATTCGCCAGGAAGGGTTACCAGACTGAGATTTTACGGATTGCCTGCCACCGGGCCTACCCTTTACCCCGGTTGAAGTTCTGGGCTTTTTCTTTGACATATCGATAAAACGGTCCTGCCCTGATACTAGACCCTCACCATAAAGGGTAGAATCATCGGTCTTCTCTTGGTCTGGGCGTAATAGAATCTGTTCAGTATATCCCTGATTTTATCGTTAACCAGGCTCCACTCGGTAGGTTGCTTGCCGCTATGGTCTAAGGCCTGGGATACCAGGTCCCGGCTTTCTTCAAGCATTTCCTTAGATTCCCTGGTATCGACGAATCCTCGCGAGACAATGTCGGGGCGGCTTACCAACTTCCCGGTCTGCTTGTTGACCGCGATTATTACCACTACTATGCCATCCCGGGAAAGCATTCTCCTGTTCCGTAACACCACGCTACCGATATCGCCGACGCTTAGACCGTCAACGTATACATTCCCCGAGGTGACTTTGCCCGCTTTTTTGCCGGAGTTGGGACCGAGCTCCAGTATATCTCCGTCCTCGAGGACAAAGGTATTGGCTTTCGGTATACCAATTGACTGGGCGAGTTCGGCGTGAATACTGAGGTGACGGTATTCACCGTGAATCGGCATGAAAAATCTCGGTTTTACCAGATTCATGAGCAGTTTGAGCTCTTCCTGGCTGGCATGTCCGTGGACATGTACCTGTTCGAGTTTACTGTAAATCACGTGTGCTCCCTGCTTGAACAGATTGTCCACGGTCCGGTTGATTAAAGATTCGTTGCCGGGTATCGGTGTTGCCGATATAACCACCGTATCCCCTTTAATTATATGAACCTGCCGATGGGCACGGTTGGCCATACGGACCAGGGCTGAGGTCGGCTCTCCCTGGCTTCCGGTAGTGACAAAGACAATTTTATTGCGGGGCATGCCCTTGAGCTCATCCATACGTGCCAGAACTCCCCGGGAGTCATTGAGGTAGCCCAGCTTGAGCGCTGTCTGTGTCGTATTGCTCATACTTCGTCCCACGACAAAGACACGGCGCTGGTGCTTGGCTGCGGCGTTAATAACCTGCTGGATGCGAGATACCAGCGATGAAAAGGTGGTTATTATGACTCTTCCTGCAGCATTGGCTATAACATGGTCCAGCGTTTCGCTTATCACTGTTTCCGAAGGCGTGTATCCGGGTATCTCGGCATAGGTGGAATCGGCAAGAAGTAGCAGAACTCCCTGTGCTCCCAGCTGAGCCAGACGGGACAGATCGGTGGGTTTACCGCTTATCGGTGTGTAGTCGATTTTAAAGTCCCCGCTGTGAACCATGGTACCGATGGGAGTATCAATGATTAGACCTACTGCATCCGGTATACTGTGGCAGACCGGGAAAAACTCTATCTTGAATTTACCCAGATTGAAGGGCTCTCCCGTACCGATTGTTTCCAGCCTGGCTCCGTGGAGGACCTTTCTTTCCTTGAGTTTTAACGAGATGAGTCCCTGGGTGAGCTTGGTGGCGTAAACGGGTACATTCAGCTGAGGAAGAATATAGGGCAGTGCGCCGATGTGGTCCTCATGACCGTGGGTAATTACTATACCCCTTATTTTGTCCTTTTTCTCGAGCAGGAAGCTTATATCCGGTATCACCAGGTCGATACCCAGCATTTCCTCTACAGGAAACATAAAACCGGCGTCGATGACGATGATGTCGTTACCGTATTCGATCATCATCATGTTCTTACCGATTTCGTTAAGTCCACCCAGGGGTACGATTTTAAGTTTTGGCTTACTCAAGGTTTTGGGCCTCAAACATGTTCAGCTGTTCTGGCTGCAGTTTGGTCTGCTCGACCCTTTCGAACTGATTCAGCAGTGAAGGTATTTTGATCATGTCATCCTGTATTGTCTTGCGCAGGCTTTGCTGGTGGAGGGCAGCGGCAGGGTGGTACATAGCGTAGTAAATAATGCCCCCCCGTTTCTGTGCGGTGCCATGGATCTTGCCGATACTTTTACCGGGGAAGAACATGGCTAGGGAATAGCGTCCCAGGGTTACTATTATTTTCGGCTGGATTAGCTCGATCTGCCGGTTTAGCCAGACGCGGCAGTTCTGTATTTCCTCGGGTAGGGGGTCCCGGTTACCTGGGGGACGGCATTTGACCACATTGGTAATATATAACTGCTCACGGTGCATTCCGATAGAGGAGATCAGCTCATTGAGGAAACTCCCTGCCTGTCCTACAAAGGGGAGACCCTGTTGGTCCTCGTGCCAGCCGGGTGCCTCACCAATTAGCAATATATCGGAGTTCTCCGCACCACTGCCTGGAACCACCCTGGTCCGGTTTTCTGCCAGAACCGGGCACTTTCTGCATGAGCTTATTTCTTGACAGAGTTCAGATAGCGCTGACATTATAACCCTTCTATGTACTGGAAAAATTTGCTAGCTCGATTAGTCTCTTTTTGTTACGATGATAGCATGGGATATGAGGTAAGTCAATCGTGATTGCTGTAGATCTGATTTTACCTTTTGGTGGTTAAAAGTTAAAATATACTGCGGTGTTGGAATAATTGCTACCGGGAGGGAAGATGAGTTTTTTAGGTCGGGTCGACCCCGAGATTAATCGTGTAATTAGTTTGGAAGCACGGCGCCAAAAGGAGACGATTAACCTTATCGCTTCCGAGAATTATGTCAGTTCGGCGGTACTTGAGGCACAGGGTTCCTTTCTCACCGATAAATATGCCGAAGGCTATTCTCACAACCGCTACTATGGCGGTTGTGAGAATATGGATCTTGTGGAAAACATTGCTATCGAGAGAGCCAGGGAAATCTTTCACTCCGAGCATGCCAATGTTCAGCCTCATAGCGGGGCTCAGGCTAATATGGCGGCCTATTATGCTTTGCTGGATTACGGTGATACGGTAATGGGTATGAGTTTGGCGCATGGAGGCCACCTTACCCACGGTCACAGTGCGAGCTTCTCCGGAAAGATGTATCGCTTCATTTCCTACGGGGTGAGACGGGAAACTGGAAGAATTGATTATCAGGAATTGGAAAGACTGGCACTTGAATACAAGCCCAAATTGATATTGGCTGGAGCGAGTGCCTATCCCCGTATTATTGATTTCGAACGCCTCCGTTATATTTCGGATCAGGTAGGAGCGAAATTGATGGTCGATATGGCCCACGTTGCTGGTATGGTGGCAGTGGGACTGCATCCTAGCCCGGTTCCTTACGCCGATTTGATAACATCTACCACCCATAAAACAATGCGTGGGCCCAGAGGCGGCTTTATTCTCTGTAAGAATGAACTGGCTAGGGCCATAGATGCGGCTGTTTTTCCTGAGATGCAGGGTGGGCCACTGATGCACGTTATTGCTGCCAAGGCTGTGGCTTTTCGGGAAGCCATGGAACCGGAATTCACCGACTACCAGCGTAGCATCTTGGATAACGCGCTAACTCTGTCTGACGAACTGAAAAAGCTGGGCATGGATATTGTTTCAGGAGGAACCGATACGCATATGATACTGGTAAACCTGGCTGATATGGGGTTGAATGGCAGACAGGTTGAAGAGGCACTGGGGAGAGTTGGGATTGTGGTGAACAGGAATGCCGTACCGTTCGATTACTATCCAACGAGTATTACTGGGGGCATCCGCTTGGGTACACCGGCGGTAACGACGCGTGGTTTGGGCAGTAAGGAAATGAAAAAGATAGCCTCACTTATAGTCAGGATAATCGAGAACATTGATGATGATGATGCTATCGAGCAGGTTAGGGACGAGGTGGGAGTGATGTGCAGTAATTTCCCGGTACCGGGCATTGATGGTAGGTATTGATCAAAAATTATTGGCATTGAACAGGAGGGTTTGACAAATGAATGAAATAAAGGTGTTTTCCGGTAACGCTAATCCGGCTCTGGCTAAAGCCGTTGCTGATTATCTGGATATACAGCTGGGCCAGTGCGAGGTGTTTGAGTTCAGTAATGAAAACACGTTTGTTCGTATTTTGGAAAACGTACGACAACGTGACGCCTTTGTCATTCAACCTCTGTCGTCACCGGTTAACAAAAACCTCGTAGAGCTGTTGATTATGATTGATGCTCTGAAGCGCGCCTCTGCAGCCCGGATAACCGCCGTCGTACCCTATTATGGCTATGGGCGTACTGATAAGAAAGATCAGCCCAGGGTTCCAATAACGGCGCGATTGGTGGCTGATATTATCACAGTGGCCGGAGCAAACCGGTTGTTAACGGTGGACCTGCATGCTCCTCAGATCCAGGGTTTTTTCAGTATACCTGTAGATGAGCTGACCGCGCTTTATATACTGGGACGCTATTTTCAGGAAAAGGACCTTAACGGCCATGACCTGGTTGTGGTAGCCACCGATATCGGTATATCCAAACGTGCGCGGGATTTGGCTTCCAAGCTGGGAGCACCTCTGGCCATTGTGGAAAAGAGGCGTGTCGCCAATGATGATCAGGCTGAAACACTTAATGTTATCGGCGAAGTTGAGGGGAGGGTAGCGGTTACTGTAGATGATGAAATTGACACCGCTGGTTCGTTGTTGAGCGTTGTCGACGCTTTGAAGAAGCGCGGTGCCAGTGAGATATATTCATGCTGTACTCACCCGGTATTTTCTGGGCCAGCTATAGAGAGAATTGAGTCATCTGATGTCCAGGAAGTCGTAGTTACGGATACAATTCCGGTTACCGGGGAGAAAAGGTCGCCCCGGGTTACGGTTTTACCGATAGCACCGCTTTTAGGAGAGGCGATATACCGCATTCATACCGGGCTATCAATAGGAGCGTTATTTGAACGATACTGAAAAAATGGTGGAGGTATACCGGGCGTCAGGAGAGATACAGGCCAGAGTTATTCAGGGTTTACTGCAAAGTTATCAGATTTCCAGTGTGCTGGAGTCCAATGCGGCTGGTTCGGTTCACCCTTTCACCTTTGACGGTATGGGTGAGGTGAGGGTTATGGTGTGGGAATCCAGATTTGAGGAAGCAAAGAGATTGATACAGGGGAGTGGTAATGGTTAATTTTTTACATCGATTTACCGATTCAAACGAAAAACAGCTGAAGCGTCTTCAGCCCACTGTAGACAGAATAAATAAGCTTGAGGCTGATTTCACCGGGCTGGATGATGGTCAACTACGCAACAAGACTGAAGAGTTCAAATCACGCCTGGTGGCAGGAGAATCGCTTGATGATATTCTTCCCGAAGCCTTTGCTGCGGTAAGGGAAGCGGCCCGGCGCAAACTGGGACAGCGCCATTATGATGTGCAGCTAATCGGCGGTATTGTCCTTCATCAGGGTAAAATTGCCGAGATGAGGACGGGTGAAGGGAAGACGCTGGTGGCTACGCTACCGCTTTATCTGAATGCGCTTACCGGTAGGGGTTGCCATCTGGCCACGGTCAATGACTACCTGGCAAGGCGAGACCCTTACTGGATGGCTCCGGTTTATACTGCCCTTGGCCTGAGTGTGGCAAGCATATATCCGCAGCAGAACCCGGATGAATATGCTCCTGCGCGTATTTATGACCCTGATTTTGATTCCGGGGATTCTCACTGGACGCATTTTCGGCCAGTACCCCGTGCTGAGGCTTATCGGGCTGATATTACCTATGGCACCAGCAGTGAGTTTGGGTTCGATTACCTGAGAGATAATATGGTTCTGGACCTGTCAAGATGTGTACAGCGGGAGTTCAATTTCGTTATCGTTGATGAGGTGGATAATCTCCTTATCGATGAAGCCCGTACTCCGCTAATTATCAGTGGTCCTGATGAAGAAGCGGGACAGAGGTATCAGATCTTTGCTCGTATTGCGCCTCGCCTTAAAAAGGATGTTGATTATGAGGTGGTGGAGAAGGAAAGAAGGATTGATTTAACCGATGCCGGTTATACCAATGTGGAGATGATGTTGCAACGTGAGAGCCTTCTTAAAGGGGGGAGCTTCTACGACCCGGCCAATGCAGACCTGCACAGGCATCTGAGAAATGCGCTTCAGGCCAAAGAGCTATATCACAGAGATCACCAGTATGTGGTAAAGGACGGTCAGGTAATTATTGTGGATGAGTTTACCGGCCGTTTGATGTGGGGGCGCCGCTATGCGGAGGGGTTGCATCAGGCAATTGAGGCCAAGGAGCATATCAAGGTGCAGCAGGAAAGCCGTACCTTTGCCACGATAACCGTACAGCACTATTTTAAAATGTATGAGAAACTTTCCGGAATGACTGGTACTGCCCTGACCGAGGCAGAGGAGTTCCACAAGATATACGGACTTGATGTGATCGAGATTCCCACACACAGGCCGATGATACGCAAAGACTACGATGATATTATCTATAAGGATGAAAATTCAAAGTTTAAAGCTGTGGCGAGTGAGATAGAGGAGGAGTATAAAAAGGGCCGTCCGGTTCTGGCCGGTACCGTATCCATTGAGAAATCCGAGGAGCTGAGCGAGATTTTGAAGCGACGGGGGATAAACGCGAATGTTTTGAACGCCAAGCTGCATGAAAAGGAAGCGGGTATTATTGCTGAGGCGGGAAGGCCAGGGGCTGTGACCGTGGCCACCAACATGGCCGGGAGAGGTGTGGATATCGTTCTGGGAGGTAGAGAGCCATCAAGGGAGGATGAAAAGGCCTGGAAGGAATGGCAAAAAAGGCATGAGCAGGTTATTGGACTGGGCGGCCTGCATGTTGTGGCTACCGAGCGTCATGAGGCACGCCGCATTGATAACCAGCTTCGCGGTAGAGCGGGTCGCCAGGGTGACCCGGGAAGTACCAGGTTCTATGTTTCGCTGGAGGACGATATCGTGCGCCGGTTTGGTGGCGACCGTGTCAGGGGTATCATGGAGTGGATTGGTATGGATGAGGATACTCCCATTGAAAACAGGATGGTAAACCGGGCTATTGGAGATGCCCAGCGCCGTGTGGAGGGATACCACTTTGATATGAGAAAGCACCTCGTTGAATATGACGAGGTGGTCAATCAACACCGTGATCTGATATACAAAGAGCGGCGTAAGATTCTGGGTGATGCCGACCTCCGTAGTAATATTCTCGATATGGTCAGACAGGAGCTCAGGTCTATTTCCAGCAAGGATGGTATTCTGGATATCACGGACAATATTATCCGCCGGACGGTAGCAAAGCATTTCCCCGGTGGTAGCGATGGAGCTGACTGTGACGGAATTATCAGGGATGTTTCTGCCCAAATGCCTGTACCTGGGTGGTTCAACCGGGAGACGATAGCGAGGATGGGACAGGAGGATGTGGAGAAAGAGCTGACGGATTATGTTGAGAATTGCTATGAGCAGTGGGCCAGGCAGATGGAGAAGGGTGTTGAGGTGGATGAAGAAAGCCTCCGGCTGGTAGAGAGTTTCGTTATGCGCGCCCTTCTCAAAGAGGTTGCCGGAATATTTCCTTTGCCCGATTCGCTCAATGCCGGTGTTCTCGCCCGTACCAGACCTGGCATGATTGAGGAGACTCTCTTTGCCCAAGCTGAAATTGTATACAGGGAACGTGAGGAGGAAATAGGGAGTGCCAACATGAGGATGGTGGAGAGGAGAATGATGCTCCACTTTCTGGACAGGCTCTGGGTGGAACACCTTACCATGATGGAAGATAAGCGCAGAGAGGCAAGTTGGCAGAGTCTCAGGCAGGTCAGGTCTCTCGATGCATATAAAAATATCGGTTTTGAACAGTTTCAGGATTTACTATCAACTATACAATATGATCTGGTTCATTCCATATACCATGTGAAGATTACCCGGAAGGAGCAGCCGAAGGCAGTGACTCCAATGGCCAAGGTAGCTCCTTCTGCCTCAAGAAACCAAACGGCGAAGGTAAGTGGTAAGAAGGTGGGTCGCAATGATCCCTGTCCCTGCGGCAGTGGCAAAAAATACAAGCACTGTTGCGGGCGGTAGAAGATGTTACACCCGTGCACAGAACAGGGGATGTACCCCGGGGTTGTTCAGGCAATTGCCGGCCTGGCGGAAGTGAGGGGAGAAGGTCCCATTCAAGGTTAAGGTCTTACAGCAAGCTGGACTCAAGAGTCGTTGGTAGCCTCGGGAAAGGTGCTTGGGGAGAGATTGTAATAATTGCCTGGAATTGGCGATAACGTCTCGGAGAATATCGATGGATACGTCGGCTATAGATGAAAAGTTAATACGGGGGGTGAAAATAATCGATAGCCGGATGAAGCTTGCATCAGCTGGCATCGTTACCTGTGATAGTGGCGGAAATGTCGCTAGATCTCTCGGGCTACTTGAAGACGGGATACGGTGTGGAGAGCACTGGTATCTGGCACTGCTCAGGGCAATGGGATTATGGGATGTGGCACAGGAGACATACAGCGGCCGTAGTCTTCGTTATCTCATCGCCGGTGAGGCATTTGACTGGTTGTTGCTCGCTGAGCGCCTTTGTGCTGAAGTTGATGCGCAGATACCAGAAGAAGAGAAAATGAATCTCCTCTTTGCCGGCAGGCCGCCGCTCAGGCTTACGGAGAGGGAATACAGGAGAATAATAGGGATTGAGAAATACCGGCAGTATCTCAACTATTTCTACGGTGTCACCGTGGAGGAAGCCCTATTTCTGGTAATACAAGATGAAGTACGCAAGGAACAGAGAAACTTTGGCTGCTACAAAGATGGTGATGTTGTCAATGAGGTATACCGGAGATTATATGGCGTAACAAGGGGTGTATTGCTAAAACAATTCCGCCAACAAAAGCGATACCCACATACCAGATATATCGGCCTCGGTGAGCTGAAGGAGTTCACCTACTGGAGGTTCAAACAGCGCCTCAACCGGTGTGACAGGGTGCGGATAGCCAGCGATACCAAGAAAGCCCTGAATAAATTGAGCCACGGTGGTTTTCCGTGCGGGCTTTTATACGACTGTGAAGATCATATACCTGCCTAGTATGGCAATCCCATAATCGTTCATAGGGATACTATGATAAGGGGGGATAATTCGGGTTTCCTTATCATAGATTTACCCTAATATCAGGATGTCTTCGGCGACTTGTCCGTATCTTGAGAGGCTGTGGGAATAAGACCAATGGGGAAAAGCCATCTCTTGAATTGCGCGTGAGCGATTACCGCTGCCGAGCCATAGATTGCTGCCCCGGCGACAAAAATACCCTCGATGCCGGCTACTTTGGCTGGAACAATGCCGTAGAAATGGCCGGCAAGCAGGGCAAAGAGAACGGTTAGTGAGGCAAATATGGTGATATGGACGCGGGATATCTTGCAGGCGCCGATGGTCATATAACCGGTAAATATCCCCCAGGCGATCATCGTCCAGGCAATGCCTGGTCCTTCGAGTTGGATAATACCCAGCCACTGAAGAAGAAAGGCGAAAGCCAGACCTATCCAGAACACGCCGAAAGAGGTAAAGGCAGTAAAACCGAAGGTATCTCCCCTTCTGGCGTCGACTATCCCTGCTATGACCTGGGCTGCTCCTCCCCAGGCAAATCCCCAGATTATGGGCATGGTATTTTCTATCAGACCGATGTTGTGTATTTGGAGCAGAAGGGTGGTAAAACCGAAAGCGCCCAATCCAAGGGCTCCGGGGTTCGCCCACACGACCTTATCCGTAGACATTGAGCAGGACCTCCTCGCTAAGTAAGTAATAGAGCTAATTGTGTTAATGGCCGCGCAAAGTCGCTCACGACCATTAAAAACAGATTGCATTGCTGATGTAGGCTGATGTAGTTGCTGTTTGCTATCGATCGCCCTTGATGAGGGTAGAGACGACCGATGGGTCGGCCAGGGTGCTGGTATCACCCAGATTCTCGGTGCTGCCCGCGGCAATCTTGCTCAGGATACGCCTCATGATTTTCCCGCTGCGGGTCTTGGGCAAACCCTCGGCGAACTGAATTGAATCGGGAGTGGCTATCGGACCTATTTCTTTGCGTACATGGGTTTTCAGTTCCTTGACCAGCTCATCGCTTTTCTTTACACCGAGCTTGAGGGTGACAAAGGCATATATACCCTGTCCTTTAATTTCATGCGGCATACCTACTACTGCTGCTTCGGCAACGGCGCTATGAGATACCAGAGCGCTCTCAACCTCGGCAGTACCGATACGGTGGCCGGCAACATTTATGACGTCATCGATACGTCCCATAAGCCAGTAGAAACCATCGCTGTCCACGCGTGCTCCGTCGCCGGCGGTGTACACCCCGGGGAAGCGTGTGAAGTATGTTTCCTTGAACCTCTTGGGATCACCGTATACTCCTCTCATCAGACCTGGCCAGGGCCGTTTGATAACCAGGTAGCCGCCTTCATCGGTTCCCGCTTCGCTGCCGTTTTCTCTCAATACCGCGGGCACGATACCGGGAAAAGGCAGTGATGCTGAACCTGGCTTGATGGGTCCGGCACCGGGCAAGGGCGTAATGACGTGGCCGCCGGTCTCGGTCTGCCACCAGGTGTCAATAACCGGGCACTTCTCCTGTCCGATAACAGTGTAGTACCACATCCAGACCTCGGGGTTAATCGGCTCACCGACCGTGCCCAGTATACGCAGGCTGCTGATATCGTGCTTCTTGGGCCACTCGTCACCTTCTCTCATTATGGCACGGATGGCAGTCGGGGCGGTATAGAAAATATTGACGCGGTACTTCTCCACTATTTCCCAGAAGCGATCTGGATGGGGGTAACTGGGAACACCCTCAAAAACAAGGCTGGTAGCACCGATGGCCAGTGGTCCATACAGTATGTAGCTGTGACCGGTAACCCATCCGATGTCGGCGGTGCACCAGTAAGTATCCTCTTCCTTGATATCGAAAACCCATTTGGTGGTCTGATAGGTATAGAGAAGATAACCTGCCTGGGTATGAAGAACCCCTTTGGGTTTGCCGGTGCTGCCACTCGTATAGAGGATGAAGAGCGGGTCCTCGGCATCCATTACCTCGGGCTTACAATAGGGCTTGATATCGCTGGCACCTACCTCGTTATGCCACCAGTGGTCCCGGCCCTCTTCCATATTGACTTCGATGTCGGCTCTTTTTACCACTATGGAATGCTTTACATCGGGGCAGGCTGACAGGGCTTCATCGGCATTATTCTTGCTCCTTATAACCTTACCACCGCGGTAGTAGCCATCGGCACATATGAGGAGAGAGGGTTCACAATCGAGCATCCTGTCCCGAAGCGCATCGGCGCTGAAACCTCCGAATACTACGCTGTGGACTGCTCCAATGCGCGCACAGGCCAGCATCGCAATGGGCAACTCCAGTATCATGGGGAGGTAAATGGCAACGCGGTCACCCTTCTTGACGCCGTACTTTTTCAGCACGTTGGCGAATTTACAGACGTGGTAATACAGTTCCTGATAGGTTAGCGAACTGGTGTCACCCGTGTCTCCTTCCCAGATTAGAGCAGCCTTGTTTTTCCGCCAGGTATTGAGATGGCGGTCCAGACAGTTATAGCATACATTCAGCTTACCACCGACAAACCATTGGTGTTGCCCCTCTTTGAAGTCCTCAACAAGAACCCTGTCCCACTTTTTGAACCAGTCGAGCTGCTCGGCTTTCTCAGCCCAGAATTTCTCCGGGTTCTCGATTGATTTCTGGTAGATATCCCGGTATTCGTCCATACTCTTGACATAGGCATTTTTGGCGAGTTCATCCGGGGGATACACGGTTCTCTTCTCCGCCATCATAGAGGTAATCGTCTTTTCTTTTTCCAAAATCTGGACTCCTTTTATAACTTAGCTATATTTAGGGTGGTTTGTAATGCCCTTATGAAACTGTAACGATTGCTTATACTGCTAATAGACGTCAAGCGATGCTATACCGGTAACGGATAACATAAGGCCGGTTAAATCATACTCCACCCGTAAAGAGGCTTTCCGGGGCAGACTTCGAAGGAAAAATTAATCTTGCGAAGAAACCCCCAGTAGTTGCATGAATGACGACTGCAATCTCGAGGCTACCACTCTGGCTACGTTCTGGTATACGATGCAACCCATTTCAGGGTCTTTTTTAAACAAATCGATCAACTCCTGTCCTTTGAATGAAAGGAGACTCGTCTTTTCGATGGTCTTTGCCGAATCGGTGCGGAGGTGTGGTGGTATCAGTGCTTCCCAGCCGAAGGTTTGAAAATTGCTGACCGCCTGAAGCTGCCGCTGAGAAAGGGGCCCCGGCTCCAGTATAATTGCTACCAGGCCTTCTTCAATGACATAAAGCTTTTCCGAGTAAGTGTTCTGCCGGCAAATAAATACTCCGGGCTCATATGTTTCACACGCGCAAATATTTTCCAGAGCATCGATATGCTCATTGCTCAACTCGCGAAACATATCTGACCTTTCCAGTATTTCCCGCTTTTCCAATTTTAAAACTCCTTTTTATGGTCCATAATGTGGTCTATAATAAATGAAGTATTCTTATATCGCCAAAATCTCCCTTGTATTATTATAGTACATCGGCGGCAATATAACAAGGCTGGCCATCCAGATTAACGGATGGCCAGCCTTATAGGTCAGCATATAGTTATATTTATCACCATTTTTCCTGGCACAGTCTCGCATTTAGCCAGCTCTTGAGCGGCTCTTCCAGGGTCCCCAGCTTTGATTCTATCCATCGGATGTCTCCGCTGGCCAGTGCTGCTTTGTCTTCCGTTGTAAGGGCATAACCTCGCAGAGCCTCCTCGGGGCTTTCTGCCATCCTGGCAAGGAAGCGGTTATCATCCTTGGCCCGGGTAAGTACTTCCAGAAGTGCTTTCCCGCTGTTGTCGAGGCTGTCCTGCTCCTCCATTTTGGTGCTTACCAGGTTTTCGAGTTGGGTGAGAACCAGGTCGGAAAGGTGTGCCGGCTCCTTTTTCTCGATTTTCTCGGTGTGCCGGAACCCGGGGATGAAAGATTTCATCCAGGGTCTAGCGGCTACCATCTCGTTGAGACGGTCCTTGCGCAGGTAGGAAAGCCAGTAGAGAGCGCCTATGAAGACTCCTCCGCCGATAACGTTGCCGAGGGTAACAGGTCCGAGATTTCCGGCGAATCCTGCCCAGTTAAGATTGCTGACACTGCTGGCCGTTGCTCCGGCAGCGCTGAGTACTGCGGTTTGTTTTGCCATTAGCATTCCCATTGGAATGAAGTACATATTGGCGACACAGTGCTCGAATCCGGCAGCTACAAATGCGGTGATGGGGAATATTATTGCCATTATTTTGCCGGTGACCGTGCGGGCACTAAAGGCCATCCATACTGCCAGACAGACCAGGAAGTTACACAGGATACCGCGTACTAGGGCTTCACCAAATCCGAGGTTTACCTTGGCATTGGCTATATTGAGTGCGGTGGCTCCTACCCCGAAGTCGCTGAAGGCCCACTGGTTGGTAAAGAACATGAAACCGACAAGGGCAAGTGAACCGACCAGATTGGCACCATAGACGATTCCCCAGTTTCTGGCCAAACGGCCGAAGCGGATGCGGCCGCTCAGGAAACTCATCGTTAACAATGAGTTTCCGGTAAATAGCTCTGCTCCGGCGATGACTACCAGAATAAGGCCGAGGCAGAATACAAGCCCTCCTAGTATCTTGGTCAGGCCAAAACCGATATTAATGTCAGTGATTACCAGGGTACAAAACATTGCTCCGAGGCCGATGAAAACACCGGCCATCCCTCCGAGAAGACCTGTACTCAGCCAGTTTAGCTTGGATTTGGTAACTCCGGCTGCTTCGGCCTTCTCAGCAATTTTTGCTGGTGGATTGCAATCGGGGCTGGAAGCTTTGCCGATCTTATCGAGCAGTGCTGCCATCGGTCCGCCGTTACCTGCAGGTTTTTGGCTTATTGACAGGTTCTGTTCAAGGCTATCCTTTTGTGCCATTTCAATCCTCCTTATAATATAATATTATCGGAATAAAACTATTCAGGTGGTTTACCATTTCTCCTGGCTTAACCGGCACCATAGCCAAGTGGCATGTCGCTGGTCGAGTTTGCCGAGCCAATTTTCTATTGTTTTGATGTCGCCACTGGCGAGGGCGGCTACCTCTTCGGGGGTAAGGGTATAGTAGTCTTTGAGAGCTTTTTCGGGGTTGTCTGCTAGCCTGGCGAGGAAACGGCTGTCGTCGGCTGCCTTGGAAAGAACTGCCAGGATTCGTTCCCGGCGCTCGCCCTGGGCTTTGTCGACGGCATTCTGTTTCTGCTTCGTTGTGACTGGTACCATGTTGGTTACCTCCTTTAATTGTTTTTCCTGAGCTAATTCCATTATGTTTTGTGTATCCATTTTCATTACAAACCCCCACTTCATCATTCCAATTCAAGTATAATGTCTTGGGTATGTATAAACACCGACCCTACGTACTATTTGCGAAGGATGATAGTACATAAAAGGGGTCTCAGGGGACTATATCTTTGGTATTAGAGAGAGTTGTGATAATTGGCTGGATAAATTAGAATTGTTGCGATGCCGGGAAACATGTCTGTAGTTGAAGGAGAACTGCTGGAGTGAAAACCAAGGTATTGATAGCCGATGACCATGTCGTTTTAAGGCATGGACTGCGTCAGCTTCTGGAGAGGGAGCGTGACCTGGAAGTTGTCGGTGAGGCCGGCGATGGTGAAGAAGCGGTGCAGCTGAGCAACGAATTGAAGCCGGATATAGTCATAATGGATATCGTTATGCCCAAGCTCAGCGGAATAGAGGCTACCAAGTTGATCAAGAGGGATAATCCTTCCACTGCCGTGCTGATATTTACCGCCTATAGTGACATACGCTACATTCTCGGACTTATGGAGGCTGGTGCCTGCGGTTATTTGTTGAAGAATGCGCGCAGCAGGGAGATTGCCGGTGCCATAAGGGCCGTTCGTTCTGGTGAATCTGTACTGGATTCTGTGGTGACGCACAAGCTTTTACAGAGGGCAGTGGGATTATCCGGTGATAAGAGTCATGGAACGAGTGAGGGGCAGCTTACGGCTCGAGAGATCGAAGTGTTGCGCCTTGCTGCCAGGGGAATGAGTAATAAGGATATTGGCCGGGAATTATGTCTGAGTTTGCGGACTGTAAAAGCGCATCTCACCAATGTATTTAATAAAATGGGGGTAGGCAGCCGTACGGAGGCCATAATGAAAGGCTTTACCAAGGGATATATAACTCTTGAGGATGTACCTGTTGACGAAGCATACAACCGGTAGAGAGTGGCAGGAATTGAGAAAAAGGCTATTTTAAAGAAAGGCTGATTTAGGATTGATAACCAGGATTGTCGATGGAACTGTAATACCTCTGTTCGTGATTAATGGCAAGCACAAAGTTGTCTACTGGAACAGGGCTGTTGAAGTACTTACCGGTATAAGTCGGGGTGATATTATTGGAACAGCCGAACAGTGGCGGGCCTTTTATGAAACGAAGAGACCGGTTATGGCTGATTTGATTGTGGACAGAGCCAGTGCTGAAAAAATTGAGAGCTATTATCCGGATAGCTGTAAAAAATCACCGTTGCTTGAAGGTGCTTTTGATGCGGAAAGGTTTTATCCTTTTCTGGGTGACTCTGGTAAATGGCTCTATTCCACCGGCAGTCCTATAAAGGATAAGAAGGGTAATATAATCGGCGCTGTAGAAACACTGCAGGACGTGACTGATCGCAAGCAGGCTGAACAGGCATTACTGGATTCAGAGAAAAGCTACCGGGAGCTTTTCGATGATGCGCTTGATGCCATCTGGGTCCATGACCTGGAGGGGAATATCCTGAAGGCAAACCGGGCCACTGCCAGGATAACAGGGTTCAGTAGCAAGGAGTTATCAAGGGCAAATATAAGGGATTTTCTATCTGGGGATAGTGTACGTAAATTGGTGAGCGGGCGTCATGATTTGATTGAGATATACGAGGAGATGGGAAAACCATATAAGCAGCAGATTGTGCGCAAGGATGGCAAGGAGGTAACAGTAATGTGTACCACCAGGCCCATTTTCAGCGGAGGTAAGGTGGTCGCTTTTCAGAATATAGCCTGGAATATTTCCAGGCAAGCCAGGGTGCAAGAAAATCTGCGTTACTATATGCAGCAGGTTACCATTGCTCAGGAGGAGGAAAGAAAAAGAATCGCTCGTGATTTGCATGATGATGTAGCCCAATCTTTGCTGTTGGTGATGCAGGGTCTTGATATGCTGAGCTCGACTAAACGGCCTAAGCTGTCCAATACGCAGCTCAAAGAATACTTGGAACGGTTGCGTAACCAGGCTGTTGATGCCCTAGAAGCGGTAAGGCGCTGTGCACAGGATATGAGGCCGAGGATTATCGATGACCTGGGTTTGGTAGCTGCTCTGGAATGGCTGACCGATGATATGGCCAAATATATGGAAATCGACGCTGGCACTGAGATAAAGGGTGATGAGCGCTCACTACTATGCAGCGAGGTGGAACTGTTGCTTTTTCGCATTGCACAGGAAGCGCTGAACAATGTCAGGAAGCATGCTCAGGCAACGAAGACCTTGCTTACGGTGGAGTTTGGCGACGATTCTCTGACGATGACGATATGGGATAACGGCAGGGGTTTCAAGGTACCAAAGATACTGGGTGATCTGGCCAGTCTGGGTAAACTCGGTCTGGCGGGTATGCAGGAGAGAGCCAAACTTATCGGTGGTAGTTTGAAGATAAATTCGGGGGAAGAAAAGGGTACAACAGTAATGGTCAGGGTGCCAATGCAGGACTAGCGCTGCACAGGAAGAGATATTGGGGCGGGTTTATTTTATCTTACCTGGATTGAGGGAATCGAGGCGTTCCTCCAGCCTTTTCAGCTTAAATTCCCTGAGAAGCAGTTTTTCTCTCTCATTATCTATAATCTTTTGCGGTGCTTTGGTCAGGAAGGATTTGTCCTGAAGCCTCTTTCCCAATATTGATAACGCAGAGCGAGTCTCTTCGATTTGTCTTTGTAGCCTTGCACGCTCCGCCTGGAAATCAACAATGCCTTCCAGTGATATCACCACCTCTGTTTCCTGAAGTACCAGGACCTGCTCACCGCTGCGGGGTGGTTTTTCCTTGCGGCTGCCGTAGAAATTGAGTGGCCTGGTTCTGGCAAGAGACTGGATGGTGTCGGAGTGAAGCTTCATATACGGTACTAGCTTGCCCGCATAGATCCTGACTTCGATGAGGCGGTTGCTGTCAATTCCGTATTCGGAACGTGTATTGCGAATGGCGCGTACAATTTCGGTTACCGAGGACATAATCCTTTCTGACTCGCTGTCATAAAGGCATGTATCGGCTTGGGGATAGGGAGCTATCATAATGGACTGTGTGTTTCGTTGTGATGGAGATAGACGATCCCTGATATGCTGCCATAATTCTTCGGTAAGAAAGGGCATAAAGGGGTGCAGCAACCTTAGCGAGGATTCCATTACCCTGAGAAGTATTGGAAGCGGAGAGTTCGTTTCTCCCGGGGATGACATTCGAACCTTGGCGATTTCGATATACCAGTCGCAGAATTCACCCCAGAGAAAATCGTGAATATATCTCTGTGCCTCGCCGAACTGAAAACCATCCATAGTTTTTGTCACGCTGGCGATAGTGTGGTTGAGACGTGAAAGTATCCAGCGGTCTTCCATCGTTAACTGGTTCGTTTCCAGACGGTAATCACTGTTTTTGCTGTCACAACTTCTTACTATAAACCGGGTTGCGTTCCACAGCTTGTTGGCGAAATTGCGCCCTGCTTCCAGTCGGGCTGGAGTTAGCTTGATGTCATTGCCTGGGGCGGTATTGGTTGAGAGTGCAAAACGGAGGGCATCGGTACCGTATTTCTCGATCGTACTTAGCGGATTTATGACGTTACCCCTGACCTTGCTCATTTTTTCGCCTTTTTTATCTCGTACTAGCCCGTGCAGGTATACGGTGTGGAAGGGTATATTGCCCGTGTTTTCCAGCCCCATCATTATCATTCTGGCCACCCAGAAGAATAAAATATCATAGCCGGTTTCCATAACGCTGGTTGGATAGAAATAGCCAAGGTCAGCGGTATCATCTGGCCATCCCAGTGTGGAGTGGGTCCAGAGCGCTGAGCTGAACCAGGTATCGAGTACATCCGGGTCCTGTTCTATACGGGTTGAATTACAGTAGCGGCATCGTGTTACAGGCTTGGTGTCAACGGTGAGAGCAGAACATTCCTGGCAATACCAGACCGGTATCCGGTGTCCCCACCATAACTGTCGGCTGATGCACCAGTCACGTATATTCTCCATCCAGTTAAGGTATACTTTGGTGAAGTGCTCGGGAATAATCCTGATATCCCCGTTCTTTACTGCGTTAATGGCTGGTCGGGCGAGCGGCTCCGTCTTGACAAACCATTGCTTGCTGCACAGTGGTTCGATTACGGTCTGACATCGATGGCAGTGCCCCACGGAATGACTGTATGGT
>JAGYOC010000221.1 GCA_018399795.1 Dehalococcoidales bacterium | reverse complement strand
ACGACAAACAGTACTTCCTGCCGGGCAACTGGTACTGGTGGGCGGTGTACTACGATACCCGTGTATTTGATGAATACGACATCGAAATCCCCGAAACCTGGGACGAGCTGATGGCGGTATGTGAAAAACTCAAAGACAACGGCGTAACCCCCTTTACCGTGGGTACCAAATACCGCTGGACCGCCGCCGCATGGTTCGACTACCTCAATATGCGTGTCAACGGACCCGAATTTCACATTAACCTGATGCTGGGTAAAGAGAGTTACGATGACTCCCGCGTGCTGAAGGTATTCAACGACTACTGGGGACCGATGATCGACAAGGGCTACTTTGTAGAAAGTCCGGCCTCCTATGCCTGGGCCGAAGCAATTCCCTTTATGACCAACGGCGATGCGGCAATGTACCTGATGGGCGACTTCATTCGTGACTCCTACCCCGAAGAAGACCTCGAGTACCTGGACTTTTTCCGCTTCCCGATTATCGACGAGAGTGTGCCGGTAGGCGAAGATGCCCCCACCGACGGCTACTTCATCCCGAAAAACAGCCAGAATCCGGAGATGGCAAAGAAACTGCTTAAGTTCTTCGGTTCTAAGGAAGTTCAAGAGTACGTAGCTGAAGAGCTTGGACGGCTGGTAACCAACAACAATGTCGATACCTCGGTGTATAATGAAAACCAGTTGAAAGGCCGGGAACTCATCAACAAGGCCGACTATGTAGCCCAGTTCTACGATCGGGACACTACCCCTGAAATGGCCGATAAGGGCATGAATGGTTTTATGGAGTTCTGGCAGAACACCGACCAGGCTGAAGAGATACTCGAAAAACTGGAAAAATCCCGACAACAACTCTTCGAAGAGTAACTCACCATCTATTTTGCACAAGCGCCGGCGGCATATTGCCGCCGGCTTTTCATACCCTAAGGAGGTATCGCATGCTGAATGCGAAAACCCGCTATAAACTGATCCCCTACGCCTTCCTCGGTATTCCGGTTACTATCTATTTAATTTGGATTATCGGACCGATGCTGTACAGTTTTTATCTCAGCTTTACCAAGTGGGACGGTTTAACAGCGCCAAAGTTTATAGGCAGCAAAAATTACCAGATGCTTTTTCAAGATGAAGTCTTCTACATCAGTCTGTTCAATAATCTCGAATGGATCATCCTGTTTATGACTATTCCCATCGCACTCGGACTTACGCTGGCGATGGTTCTAAACAGGGAGATCCCCGGAGCCAAGACTTTTAAGGCCAGCTTCTTTCTGCCGATGGTTCTGTCACTGGTAGTCTGCGGCTTGGTGTGGTCCTGGCTGTACAGTCCCCACAGCGGCCTCATTAACGAGGTATTGCGGAGAATCGGCCTTGGCGATCTGGCGACCGGATGGCTCAGCAATCCGAATGTCGTAATGGAGGCGGTTATAGCCGTGGCCATATGGCGACAAGTGGGCTACGTGATGGTGCTCTACCTGGCCGGCCTCCAGAGTGTCGACCAGAATCTGCTGGATGCCGCGGAAGTGGACGGTGCCAGTGCGGTACAGCGCTTTTTCAATGTACTTATGCCGCAGCTTGCTCCGGTTACGGTGATTGTAATTGTTATCAGCATCATCGACTCCCTGCGTGCCTTCGACCTGGTATCGGTAATGACCCGTGGCGGTCCCTACAATCAATCCAGCGTACTGGCAAACTTTATGTACATCGAAGCCTTCAACAACTACCGAATGGGCTACGGCGCCGCAATCGCTGTTATCATCTTTATTATCAGCTTGATGTTTATTATGTTCTACCTCACCAGAATCGCGCGGGAGGAAACAAATGCCTAAACGAAACAATGTTCCTCTGGCCGTAAAAATTATTCTGTATCTATTTCTGGTTGCGGTTACCCTGATCTGGCTGATTCCCATTTTTATCGCCATCATTACCAGTATGCGCACCAACGCCGACATCATGTCCCACGGCTTTTTGGCCATGCCGAAAACCATAGACTTAAAAAGCTATGTCGAGGCCTGGCAGCGCGGAGGCCTGCATAAGTACCTGCCCAACAGCTTTATCATTACCATGCCCTCACTGGTACTTACCCTGCTGCTCTCCTCACTGGGAGCCTATGCCCTGGCGCGCTTCAAGTTTAAGGGAAGAACCTTTTTCTATTTTCTGTTTGTCGGCGGGACTATGCTGCCCTTTCAAATTCTGCTGCTGCCGGTATTCAAACTCTCCGACGCATTGGGAATCTACGATACCTATTTCGCTCTCATTGCCATTCACACTGCATTTCAACTGGGATTCTGTACCTTTGTTTTGCGCAATTATATGATGACCGTTCCCGTGCAGGTAATGGAATCGGCCCGGATCGACGGCTGCACTGAACTGGGCATCTGGGGAAAGATCATGCTGCCCCTGACCCTGCCGGCCTTTGCCGCCATTGCCACGCTGGAGTTTACCTGGATTTTCAACGACTATATCTGGCCGCTGGTGCTCATCCGCTCGTCGGAAAAAATGCCGGTGACCACGGGTCTGGCAACTCTGCAGGGACAGTACGTACAGGATTGGACGGTTATTATCTCGGGGGCCCTGCTTGCAACCATACCGACCCTGATCGTGTTTATCTTTCTGCAGCGCTACTTTATTGCCGGCCTAACCCTCGGTTCGAATAAATAATATTTTGGAGAATAGAATGCAGAAGAGAGACGGATGTTACTACGTGTATGACAACCCGATTAAAAAAAGCCACAGCCGGGCTGCCGAAAAATGGCAGCGCATGTTTATCAAGAAGTTCAACTACAACCCGCAAGAGACCTACTCCCTCAGTCTGCAGGAGAACCCCTATTTAGGGCCGATCTTCGGGCTGCAGAATATAGTCCGTAAAGAAGGCACGTCCAGTCCCTCCGGATCACCCTCGCCCATTGATCCCGAAAATGCAGTGATCATCAGCACCATTCGTATGGGCTTCGGACATTATCGAATTGCCATGGCCGGAGCCTCCGCCGCCCGAGCGATGGGTTTTACCCCCTAT
>JAGYOC010000220.1 GCA_018399795.1 Dehalococcoidales bacterium | reverse complement strand
CCAGGTTCAAAGCTCCGGTAGTACTCGTCAAGGTACCAGCGGGAATTGTGGCGTTTGGGCGGGGCAATAATGTGCCTTACTATCATGTAGATAATAAACACGGGAAATACAAAAAAGAAGGGTCCCCAGAAAAAAAACATCACTCGCTCCTGCTCCTTTCTATGTTACAATATACAACCAAAACTGATATTTGACTACTTTGGAGGGGTACCCAATGGAGATTGTCGATAAACTGTCTGCAGCGATTCGCTATAAGACGGTCTCTTATGCCGATGATGCAGGTATAGAATATGACCAATTCGAAAAGTTTCTTAATTTTCTTCCCACAGCATTTCCGCTGCTGTTCAGCTCTTCTGAGCAGACTCTCATTGCAGATTACAGCCTGGTGCTGAAGATTGCCGGAAGTGATCCGGCGGCCCAGCCAGTTTTGCTGCTGGCACACTACGATGTGGTACCGGTTGAGGATGAGGATCAATGGGATTATCCACCCTTTGAAGGGCGGATTGCGGAAAGCTCCGTCTGGGGGCGGGGTGCATTAGATAATAAGGGAACCCTTATAACTATTTTACAGGCTGCTGAAGAGGCTCTGCAGGCGGGGTGGAAGCCGCAACGGTCGGTCTACTTTGCCTCCGGACATGATGAGGAGATAGGAGGGGCCCGGGGGGCCAAGAATGTTGTTCGTTATTTTCGAGAGCTTGGGGTACATTTTCATGCAGTCTACGATGAAGGGCTGACGATTGTAAGCCCGGAAATTTTCAGTCTGGTTGAAAAGAATACCGCCTTTATCGGAACCAGCGAGAAGGGGCATGTCGATATTGAGCTGAGTGTGGAAGGGACGAGTGGACATGCCTCTATGCCGCCCTCTACAACGGCTGCGGGAACCCTGGCAAGAGCGGTAGCTTTGGTGGAAAAACACCCCTTTCCGACCAGGATTATCGGCCCGGTAGCGGAGATGTTCAAGTATATTGCCCCGCACACGCAGGGGCCGACCAAACTTTTGCTTAAAAACTCCCGTTTGTGTGCAGCACTGCTTAAGCCCTTTCTGCAGAAATCTCACACCTCGAATGCCCTGATTCGTACTACCCAGGCGGTGACAATGCTGCAGGGCAGTACAAAGGAGAATGTGCTTCCTGATCGAGCTTCCGCAGTGGTGAATTGCCGGATCCTGCCGGGTGAGACCATGGAGGATGTAGTGAGTCATATGCGCAGGGCAATTAAGGGGCTGCCCGTAAAAATTGAACCTATAGCTCATCTCCAGGGCAACAACCCTCTTCCGGTATCACGCATCGATCAGGAGGGGTATCGCTGGCTTGAAACAGCAATTAAAAGGGTATACCCGGACATTATCGTTGCACCATCAATTGTGATGGCAACTACCGATTCACGCCACTTCAAAGAGTGCAGCGACAATATATACCGGTTTGTTCCATTTGTTTTAGACCGATCACTACTCGGCTCTATGCATTCTACGAACGAGCGTCTTCCCCTGGACACACTTGCCAAAGCGGTTCAGGTATACGCCCGCTTATTTGAACATTTTTAAAAATTACTAAAG
>JAGYOC010000219.1 GCA_018399795.1 Dehalococcoidales bacterium | reverse complement strand
CCGCGATCCTGAGATAGAAATAACCGGTCAACTGAAAACTGGAGATATAGTAGCTCCAAAGGAAGACAGCGAAGATGCTAATCCCTATTTCCGGCGCTTCACCTTACATGAGGGTTAGCTCTGCTCAAAAGCACGCACCCCAACCAGGCAAACGATCAGATGTAGTAATAGGCAGTTTTCCATTTACTCAGCCATTTGCAGAACAAGAAATGTACTGACAATGAATAACCGGGCCGTTATACTTTATCTACAGTTATTGCAACAACCCGGTCTCGAAATAGGGCTCCAAAATATAAACTGAATCTATCCGGTTATTCTGTTCCCTGTGTGCCATTCGCAGGCGGGGGAGTGAAAACCCGCTGCCCCAGCTCATTATCGAGCATATAGAGCCCAGCCGTACCTTCACCGATAATCTTTGTCTTCTCTGCCACCTCGCTACTGGAGGCTTCTTCTTCAACCTGTTCATCGACGAACCACTGCAGGAAATTATTAGTGGCATGGTCCTTCTCAGCAATTGCCAGATTGACCAGGTCGTAGATAAGCTCAGTAACCTTCTGTTCATGCTGGTATACATGCTCACAGGCATCCAGAGGGGATTTCCATTCTTTCTGAGGTGCTTCGATGTCGGCAAGAACCACCCTGCCGCTTCGTTGAATTATAAAATCGTAGAACTTCATGGCATGTACCATTTCCTCCTGTGACTGCACGTACATCCAGTTGGCAAAACCCTTCAGGTTTATGGATTGGAAATACGCCGACATCGAAAGGTACAAATAAGCAGAGTACATCTCACGGTTCAGCTGATAATTCAAGCCATCCTGGACTTTGCTGTTAATCAATACCATACCCTCCCGATATGAGCATCAAGATAACTCGACTGGTATTCTCATACCTTTTTACCTTCAATTATATAGTAAAAGACAGCATATCACCATTTTTACCGTTACAATATCAAATCTCAGGGCAATTGCATGCAGTATAAGATGGACGCAGGATTAACAGTAATCAAATCGATGATCAATTGGCTTCGGTACAACCCGGTGCTCGCACCAGCAACACAGGCGTAAGGCTGGAACGGAGGACCTTTTCCGCAACACTGCCATGCGCCCATTTACTCGGCCCGGAACGGCCGTGACTGGCCATAATAATGAGGTCAGCTTTTTCTGCTTTGGCATATATGGTCAGCTCTTCGGCCGGATTACCCATCAGCATCTCGGTCTGTGTCTTAATACCCTTTTCTTCCAGCCCCCTGGCTATCCTATCCAGGTATTTCTGGCCCTGTGAATCCATCTTACCGCCGGCCTCGGGAACCAACCGTTCTCCCGAAGAACCACCATATTCGGGAACCGGCCGATATCCCTGGATGCGCTCGGTAACACTGACCAGCATAACCCTGGATCCACACCTGGATGCAATTGCTTCCGCATGTGGTAGAGCACATTCAGCCAGTTCAGAACCGTCCAAAGGAACCATTATTTTCGTGTACACTTTTTCCTCCATATCGTTTATTATTTGCAAGGAAAACTCTATTTTCCTGTCACCAATTCAACCCATATTGTATAATATATTGTCAATATATATCACCATCAGTAATAATTCAAGGAGGCAAACCATAGATGAGTAAATACCGATGCACGGTTTGCAATTACATATACGATGAATCAGAAGAAAAGACCGGGTTTCCCGAGCTACCAGGGAGGTGGAATTGCCCTGTTTGCAATGCCTCCAAAAATGCTTTCATATCGCTAACTGAAGAGGCAAGTAAAAAACAGGAAAGCACAAGCACCGTGTCCGACATACTGGTACAACAGATGTCGGAATGGGGCGTAAAATACATTTTCGGCATACCTGGCACATCCGCCCTGGGGCTAGTTGATGCGATAAGAAAAAATGAACGGCTACAGTTCATTCAGGTCAGGCATGAACAGACCGCGGCATTCATGGCCTCAGCATATGGAAAACTGACCGGCCATATCGCAGCGTGCCTGACCATAGCCGGGCCGGGGGCTACAAACCTGGCCACCGGGCTTTATGACGCTAATTTGGACCACTCGCCAGTCCTGGCCCTTACCGGACTGGTGAAAAGACAGCTTATAGGTCCGGGGTCATTTCAGGAAATCGACCAGCACTCCTTTTTTGAGCCAATATGTGTCTTCAATAAAATACTGATGTCAGAGGACCAGACAACCACTCTGGTTACGCTGGCAATCAAGCACGCCCTTCTGGAAAGGGGCGTTTCCCATATCAGTATTCCCAACGATATTCAGAAAATTCCCTATGCTGCCCCCATACTGCCGATGCGGGGCAGGATATCAAACCGGAATATCCTGCCGGGTAACCCGCTGATTAAAAAGGCGGCATCACTAATCGACCGAGCAGAAAGGCCGGTCATTATATCCGGATTCGGGGCCATAGGGCAGGGTAAAAAATTGCTGCGCCTGGCCAAAAAAATAAGCGCACCCGTAGTAACAACCTTCCGGGGGAAGGGTGTTATCGATGAAAGGAACGATCTCTATGCTGGTAGCCACGGCGGAATAGGCTCAACGGCCGCATCCAAGCTGGTCAGGGAAAGCGACCTGTTAATAGTGGTGGGCTCCTCCTTTTCCGATATGACACAGATACCAGAAAAGAGAATAGTACAAATAGATATTGACCCCATGATGCTGGCCAAGAATTACCAGTCAGAAGTGCTGCTGTGGGGAAACAGTGGCGAAATACTGCCCAAACTTGCCAGATTGGTCACCAGGAAGGAAAACAGGGAGTACCTTTCCGAGATAGGCAACCTGAAAAGAGAATGGGCCAGCAAAATCGCCAGCGAAGCGGATCCCTCAAGAACCCCGGTAAGGCCTCAATATATCATCAAGGTGCTTAACGACAAAATTGCCCGCGATGCGGTTATATCACTGGATGTAGGCGACAACGGATGGTGGTTCGGCAGGAATTTCGTAATGGCGGAAACCCAAAAGCTAGTTATGTCAGGGTACCTTGCCTCAATGGGGACCGGTTTTCCCGGGGCCATGGCGGCAAAGCTCATCTACCCGGAAAGGCAATCAATCTGTATCACCGGAGACGGTGGTTTTGCCATGGTTATGGGTGACTTCCTCACCGCGGTGAAACACAAGCTGCCGGTAAAGGTTTTTTTGTTCAACAACAGGCAACTGGGTATGATAACACAGGAGCAGAAAATCGAGCGGTACCCCAACTGGAAAACGGAGCTTTATAACTGCGATTTCGCTAAATATGCCCAAAATTGCGGGGGAAAAGGTATTAAAGTGACAAATCCCGGCGACCTGGGCACAGCGGTTGACCAGGCACTATCATCAGACAAACCGGTTATTGTGGATATCGATACCGATTTAAAGAGATTTGTCCGGTGAATCCGGCATATCACCGTTCAATATACCGCTCAGGGGATCGGCCATCCCCCTCCGAAATAGGGGCCCAAAAACGTGGCGAGAGATACCAGTCCCACGGCAAACATAATACCGATAATAACCGCCACTATGCCGATATTGATCAGCAATGTCCTCCACCACAGCCCCCAGGCCAATTGCCAGGTCGGTTTAACGGTCACCTTTTCATGTTCGTCCATCTGCATTTACTCCTTTCCGTCACCGGATGACTGCTTCAGCAGCCAGTATTCCAGGCTATCGGCCAGAGCCAGCCAGCTAGCCTCGATAATGTTGGCCGAACTACCGACTGTCCGCCATTCACTCACTCCATCACTGGATTCAATAAGGACCCTGACCTGAGACTCGGTACCGGTACTCTCCTCAAGAATACGCACCTTGTAATCGACCAGTTTTACTGCAGCCAGGCTGGGGTAAAACTGGACTAAGGCTTTTCGCATGGCATGGTCCAGGGCATTTACCGGCCCATTTCCCTCCGCTGCAGTATGAATAATGTCATCACCCACCTTTACCTTAACAGTTGCCTCCGACAGCATCTCCTCAAGCTCCACTTTGGTGGGTAAGCGACGCCTCCTTTCCACCACCACCATAAAATCGATCAGCTCAAACGAGGGGTGATAATCCGGCCTAGCACGTCGTATCAGCAGCTCAAAGGAAGCTCCGGCATTCTCATACTGAAAACCACGCTTTTCCAGAGATTTAACCTGCTCAAGCAATTCCTTTACCTGCTCGCCACCCGACGGTATTTCCAGACCCATCTCTTTTGCCTTATAGATGATATTACCTTTACCGGATAATTCCGAGACCACCACTTTAGAACGGTTCCCAACCCTTGCGGGGTCAATATGCTGGTAACTATCCACCCACTTGGCCAACCCGGAAACATGCAGCCCACCTTTGTGACTGAAGGCACTTGACCCCACGTATGGCAGGGACGCATCCAGAGAAAGGTTGGCAATCTCACTGACATAGTGAGACACCTCGGTCAGCCTGGATAGATCTTCATCCGTAACACAATCAATGCCCATTTTGAGCTTCAGCGCAGGAATTATAGAGCACAGGTCAGCATTGCCACAACGTTCGCCGTAGCCATTTATCGTTCCCTGGACCTGCGTTACCCCACATCTAACCGCTGCCAGCGAGTTGGCTACTGCCAATCCCCCATCATTGTGGGCGTGAATGCCCAAATCCACATCGGTTCTCTCTCTCACAGACCCGATTGCATCCGCCGTTTCTTCAGGTAGCGAACCACCATTGGTATCGCAGAGCACCAGACAGCTGGCTCCAGCACCGGCCGCCGCCTCAAGACACCTCAGAGCATAATCGGGATTTGACCTGTAGCCGTCAAAAAAGTGCTCGGCGTCGAACAATACCCTGAGTCCGTTTGACCTAAGGTATGATACAGAGTCGGCAATCATGCTCAGGTTCTCTTCAAGAGAAGTTTCCAGTACGCGGGTAACCTGCAACTCAGAGCTCTTGCCGACAATAGCAACCGTATTTACGCCTGCATTTATCAGGTGATTGAGGTTGGAGTCTTTCTCAGCACCTATACCCGCTTGCCTGGTGCTGCCAAAAGCAACCAGCTCGGACTTATTCAGAACAATCTCCCTGGCCAGGTTAAAAAACTCGGCATCCTTGGGATTCGAGCCTGGCCAGCCCCCCTCGATGAAATGAACCCCCAGTTCATCCAGCTTGCGGGTTATGGCAAGCTTATCGGCAACAGAGAACGAGATACCTTCTTTCTGCGCTCCATCACGAAGCAGAGTATCATAAATCTGAACCGAACTCACCCTTTTCCAACTACCTTCCCAGCTATCAAATCACCCATCTTTTGCGTACCTACCCTGGATTTGCCTTCAGCCATTATATCATAGGTACGATAGCCTTCCTCGAGCACGCTATTTACTGCACCCTCCACCTCTCGCGCTTCCCCTTCCAAACCAAACGAATAACGCAGCATCATAGCGACGCTGAGTATGATGGCTATCGGGTTGGCCATATCAAGACCGGCGCGCCGGGGGGCACTGCCATGAATGGGCTCATACATACCAAGGGTACTTTTCCCCTCCACAGGTACCCCAGCCAGGCTGGCTGAAGCCAGCATTCCCATAGAACCTGCCAGCATTGAAGCCTCATCGGTAAGAATGTCTCCAAAGGTGTTCTCAGTGACTACAACATCGAAGTAGGTCGGATTCTGAATGATACGCATAGAACAGGCATCAACCAGCATGTGCTCGAGTTCGACATCGGGATAATCCCGGGCTACTTCCATAGCAACCTGCCGCCATAGCCTTGAAGACTCCAGCACATTTGCCTTATCCACCGATATCAATCTCTTCTTCCGTCTCAACGCCAGCTCAAAGCCCACCCGTACGATACGCTCTATTTCCTGTTCGGAGTAGGTCATCGAATCGGTGGCCCTCCTCCCTCTGGATGTTCGCCACTGCCTTTTCGGCCGGCCAAAGTAGAGCCCTCCGGTTAGCTCCCGGACAAATATAAAGTCAACCCCGCTTATCACCTGGGGCTTCAAGTTGGTGGAATCGACCAGCATCGGAAAGACCATTACCGGACGCAGGTTGGCAAACAACCCAAGCTCCTTCCTCAGAGCCAGCAACCCATCTTCAGGCCTTACTCTGGCAGCAGGGTTATTATCCCACTTGGGGTCACCAACCGCCCCGAGTAAAACCGCCTGAGCCTTATCGCACTTCTCCAATGTATTGCGGCCGAGTGCTTCTCCTGTTTCATCAATGGAGACACCACCTATCAGCCCATAGTCCATTACAAAATCATGACCGAATCTATCGCCCACGGCACGCAGAACCTTGACAGCTTCAGCGGTAACATCCGGGCCGATACCATCACCGGGTAAGACGACCAATCTGTATTGCACCCTAAATCCTCCTGCCAGCCAGTCTTTTTCTGGTAAAATCAATCAAACCACCGCTCGATATCAACCCGGCCATAAACTCCGGGTACGGCGCGGCGTAGAATATATCCCCCCGTGTGATGTTCTTTATCTCGCCACTGGAAATATCAACCCACAGTGTATCCCTCGATTGGGTTCCATCCACTGCCTGCTCGCACTCAAGAAGTGGAAGGCCGATGTTTATCGCATTACGGAAAAATATGCGAGCAAACGTTTTTGCGATCACACAGGATATTCCAGCCGCCTTTATGGCCAGTGGAGCGTGCTCACGGGATGACCCACAGCCAAAATTGGTGGTGGCCATAATTATGTCCCCCGCCAGTGCTTCGGTGACGAAATCCTTATCAATATCCTCCATGCAGTGCTTGGCCAGTTCCGACGGCTCGGAAACATTGAGATACCGCGCCGGTATAATGGCATCGGTATCAACATTGGCTCCGTACTTGTGCACCTTGCCCTTTATCATAGCCAGATCACTCCTTTTGCATCAACGTAAGGCAGTATTACATATTACCCAATCGTCGATATCTCAAACGCCGATATCTTCCGGATTTGCTATTCTACCCGCGACAGCACTTGCCGCTGCTACGGCAGGATTTGACAAATAAACCTCGGACTCCGGGCTACCCATACGACCGACAAAGTTACGATTGGTGGTAGCAAGACAGCGCTCTCCGCTGGCCAGAATACCCATATGCCCGCCGAGACATGGACCACAGGTAGGTGTACTTACCGCAGCACCGGCCTTGATGAATATTCCTATCAGCTCCCGTATAACAGCATCCATATACACCTGCTGGGAACCGGGAATAATAATGCAGCGAACATTACTGTGCACCTGTCTTCCTTTTAATACCTGAGCGGCCAACTGCAAATCCTCTATACGGCCATTGGTGCAGCTACCGATAACAACCTGGTCTATTTCAACATCACCCACCTGGTCGATTGGAACCGTATTCGCCGGCGAATGAGGCAGGGCAACCTGAGGTTTGATGCTGGAAACATCGTAATCAATTACCCGGGCATACTCCGCATCGCTATCCGGTTCATAGACCATATACTCGCGCTTGGCACGATGTTTTATGTAAAGTTGGGTCTTGTTATCAACTCTAAAAATACCGGCTTTGGCCCCGGCCTCAATTGCCATATTGGCCATGGTAAACCTTCCATCTAGGGGGAGTGCATCAATAGCTTCCCCGGTGAACTCCATTGTCGAATAGAGAGCGCCATCAACGCCGATATCACCGATAGTATAGAGAATCAAGTCTTTGCCCCCAACCCATTTCCCCAGATGCCCGTGATAGACCAGCTTAATACTCGGTGGAACCTTCATCCATATATCACCTGTCGCCATGGCAGCCGCAATATCGGTTGAGCCCATACCGGTTGCAAAGGAGCCCAGCGCCCCGTAGGTACACGTATGCGAATCCGCCCCGATAACGACATCACCCGGTAGAACCAGTCCCTGCTCCGGCAAAAGAACATGTTCGATACCCAGCCGGCCGACCTCAAAATAGATAACGCCCTGTTCATGACAGAACTCGCGCATTATCTTCACCTGTTCGGCAGAGGCGATATCCTTGTTGGGAGTAAAGTGGTCGGGGACCATTACTATTTTGCCGGGGTCAAAAACCCTATCCACACCAATTTTACGGAATTCCCTGATGGCAATGGGAGCAGTAATATCATTGGCCAGAATGAGGTCTACCCTTACGTTAAGAAACTCCCCCGGACTGACCTCTTTTTTATCTGTATGGGCAGCAAGTATCTTCCCCGTTACAGTCAACGCAATATTTCTCCTTTCCCATAGAAGAATGCCACCTGAAATCTATTCACCTTATATGCCGTGGCAGGAGTAGCACGGCCAGGGTTACACCCGTAGTAGCACCGGCAACAGCATAGAGTCCGGCACCGGCCGCCAGACCGATCGCTGCTACCGCCCAGATAGTCGCAGCAGTAGTTATACCCTCCACGATATCACCGGCGCCGCGATGAATGATTGCTCCCGCACCGATAAACCCGATACCGGCCACCACTCCCGCAGCCACTCTGCTGATATCAGCAATATCGCCAAAACCATAAATGGATACTACCGTGAACAGAGCAGAACCCACCGCAATCAGCATATGGGTCCGGAGACCAGCCGGTTTGCCAGATCTCTCCCGCTCGTAACCTATTGCTGCCCCCATTCCGGTTGCTACCAGAATGCGGATTACCATGGTTAACTCAACCGGCATTTCAACAACCCGCCAGGAATATTATTCTGCCTTCTTGACAGCAATCAAACGGTTCAAGGCGTTCATGTAGGCCTTGGCACTGGCCACTATAATATCGGTATCGCCACCGCGACCCGTATAGGTAATGCCATCGCTCTCTATCCGAATAAGCACCTCACCGATGGCATCTATCCCACCGGTCACCGATTTAACGGTGAATTCGGTAAGCAAATTGGGAACAGCAACCAGCCTGTTTATGGCCTTATATACAGCATCTACAGGCCCTGTCCCCAGAGCCGCATCCGCCAGCACCTGCCCGTCTGGACCAATAAGCCTGACGGAGGCAGTAGGTATCCCCTTATCTCCACAGGATACCTGAACGCAATCAAGGTGGTAGGCTTCAGAGGCAGTACGCAATTCCTGCGCTATGATAAACTCAATATCCCGGTCGGTGACTTCCTTCTTTTTATCGGCCAAATCCTTGAAAGCAGCGAAAGCATTACTGAGGTCCTCGTCGGATAGAATGTAGCCCAGTTCAGCCAGACGCTCCCGAAAAGCACGCCTGCCGCTCAGTTTACCCATAACAAGGCTTGATGCCGGGACGCCGACCGTCTTGGGATCAATAATCTCATAGGTTATCGGCATCTTGATAACACCGTCCTGGTGTATTCCGGATTCGTGCCGGAAGGCATTGGTACCTACAATCGCCTTATTGGGCTGTACCGGAAAACCGGTCATTTCACTCACCATCCGGCTTGTATGGTATATCTGCCTGGTATCGACACCGGTAGATAGATGGAAAAAATCCCCCCGGGTTGCAATCGCCATAACCAGCTCTTCCAGCGATGCATTACCGGCCCTCTCTCCGATACCATTAACGGTACATTCCACCTGCCTGGCCCCGTTCCTGACCGCTTCAAGGCTATTGGCCACCGCCATACCAAGGTCGTCATGGCAGTGAACGCTGACAATCGCCCGGCCAATATTGGATACGTTCTCACAAATACCTTTGATCAGATTACCAAACTCGTCAGGCATGGCATAACCGACTGTATCCGGGATGTTTACCGTGGTAGCCCCTGCATCGATAACGGCTTCGACTATCTGGTAGATATAATCGGGGTCGGTCCGGCTGGCATCCATGGGGGAAAATTCAACGTCTCCGGTATACTGCCTGGCTCTGGCCACCATATCACGTGCCGTCTGTAAAACCTGATCGCGGCTTTTTTTCAACTGGTACGTAAGGTGTATATCCGAAGCCGAGAGAAAAACATGTATCCGGGGTTTCTCCGCCTGTTGTAAGGCTTTCCAGGCTCCGTCGATATCATCGGGATGAGCCCTGGCCAGCCCACATATCACCGGGTTCCTGACCTCACGGGCAATCAATCTTACCGCCTCGAAGTCACCCGGAGAACTGCACGGGAAACCCGCCTCGATAACGTCTACCCCGAGCTTATCCAGCTGTCTGGCTATCTCCAGTTTTTCGTTGACATTGAGCGCCCCGCCGGCTGCCTGCTCGCCATCCCGCAGGGTAGTATCGAAGACAACAACTCGATTCATGCTCACCCAATAACCCCTTTAATTACTCATATATTACTTGGTTCGCTTTAGCCACGGCATCATCTTTCTCAGTTCGGCTCCCACCTCTTCTATGGGGTGTTCAGCGCTCATCCGCCTCAATGCGTTAAAGGTGGGACGTCCGGCCTGGTTTTCCAGTATCCACTCCTTGGCAAAAGTACCATCCTGAATCTCAGCCAGTATCTGCTCCATCTCTTCACGGGTAGCATCATCAATAACCCTGGGTCCCCGTGTGTAATCACCGTACTCAGCAGTATCACTGATCGAATAGTGCATATACTCCAGACCACCCTGATACATCAGGTCGACAATCAGTTTCATCTCGTGGAAAACCTCGAAATATGCTATCTCCGGTTGATACCCGGCCTCAACAAGCGTTTCAAAGCCCGCCTTAATCAGTGCTGAAACTCCACCACACAATACCGACTGCTCACCAAAAAGGTCGGTTTCCGTCTCTTCAGCAAAGGTCGTCTCAAGAACCCCTGCCTTCGACGCACCAAGACCCTTAGCATAGGCAAGGGCCATATCTCTTGCCTTTCCAGAAGCATCCTGGTAAACGGCTACCAGTGCCGGTATACCTATCTTATCCGTATACAGCTGTCTCACCAGGTGACCAGGTCCCTTGGGTGCTATCATGGTCACATCTATGCCCTCCGGGGGAACAATCTGACCGTAATGGATATTAAAACCATGAGCGAACATAAGGGTATTACCAGGGACCAGCTCTTTTTCAATCGACCGGTAAATGGCTGGCTGTATGGTATCGGGAGCCAGCATCATAACAATATCTGCCTCACGTGCCGTGTCCGGTGCACTCGATACCTTGAACCCGGCCTTCTGGGCCTCCTTCCAGCCCGGAGCGGATTCGGTTTCGGCCACTATCACCTGACAACCGCTATCCCGTAGATTCTGGGCATGCGCATGTCCCTGACTGCCAAAACCAATAATTCCGATTACCTTGCCTTCAATTAATTTCAGGTCGCAATCACTATCGTAGTATATTTTTGCCATGGTATTTCCCCCTCCACTATTTAATATTATATATGACTATAGATAAGCAAGGCCTATAAAAACGCTATAATTTATTTTACACTATAGTCTATCCCCTTTTCCCCATGCGTTACAAGAAGAACCCTGCTATTTCCTTCTACTCTAGAAACGCCACTATGGATTTCCGTCAAGCTAATGCGGGATACATCATCGATGAATTGGAACTGCCATTTAAATGCCTTAAATTGCTACTTCTTCCGGAGTGGTGAACCCTTTAACTGCTTCAAGGCCATTTTCTTCCCCCTTGTAGTAGCTATACAGCCCGTACGATTCATTTCCTTGACTCCAAAGTTACGTAGCAGTTCGTACAGGGAATTTATCTTATCCTTGTCTCCAGTCACTTCCACCACTACCGAATCTGCAGCCACATCCAGAATTTTCGCCCTGAATATATCTACAATTTCTATAATCTCGCTGCGCGTATCGGCATTTGCTTTCACTTTTATCAGTGCCAACTCACGTGCCACCATATCTTCATTAGTGATGTCAGTGACCTTCACAAGCTCAACAACCTTATCAAGTTGCTTCCTAACTTGCTCCACTACACCCGCTTCTCCAGCAACGACAATCGTCATACGTGACATATGCAACATCTCACTGCTCCCGACAGCAATGCTCTCGATATTGAATCCACGCCTGCGGAAAAGACTGACCATCCGGTTAAGTACTCCAGGCTTGTCCTCCACCAGCGCTACCAGCGTGT
>JAGYOC010000218.1 GCA_018399795.1 Dehalococcoidales bacterium | reverse complement strand
GGATGCAGCTTGATGATGTCGCCATATCGAGGATAATAAGCAGTAACTTTCTGGACGAGTTCCAGCGGGCAATGGATATTGATGTCGCTATTGCCGGCGCCGGTCCGGCCGGTATGACAGCTGCCTACTACCTGGCCAGGATGGGGGTGCGAGCGGTTGTTTTCGAGAGGAGCCTCCGTCCTGGAGGAGGAATGCCGGGCGGGGGTATGATGTTCAATACCATAGTGGTTCAGGAATCGGCCAGGGGGATACTGGATGAATTCGGCATCAGGTGCAAGGAGTGGCAGGAGGGTTACTATACCGCCGATTCCATCGAGGCGTCTTCAGCCATCTGCCTGAAGGCAGTTCAGGCTGGGGCCAAGATATTCAACCTTATTTCCGTCGAGGATGTTATGGTTCGGGAAGAGAATAGAATAAGCGGCCTGGTGCTCAACTGGAGTGCGGTTGACCTGGCCGGCCTTCATGTCGACCCCTTATCGATACGGGCAAAAGCGGTTATCGATGCTACCGGTCATTCCAGCGAGATATGCCATATCGTGGTGGATAAACTCGGCGAGAAGCTGGACACGGTGGGGGGAGGCGTGATGGGCGAGAAGCCGATGTGGGCGGAGGTGGCGGAAAACAGGATAGTAGAGAATACCCGGGAGGTCTATCCCGGGTTGTTTGTCGCCGGAATGGCGGCCAATGCGGTCTGCGGTACGCCCCGGATGGGGCCCATATTTGGTGGTATGCTCCTTTCCGGAAAGCAGGCTGCTCAACTGGCCGAGCAGGCATTGCGATAACCACTTGCTTAGTAAATGATGGATGGAAGAAGAAGTTTCGGCTGGCTCAGCAAAGGCCCTGATAAGGGAAGCGGCTGGCTGGCTGGCGGCAATTACATCTCTCGAGATAATTACCATGTTCCTTCAGCCTCTCTGGGGGGTTGTCGGGCACGCCATTGTAATGGTGGCGTTGATCGTACGTGCTGCCCGGAGTAATGACCACTACCTTCAGGAGCTCACCCTTTCCCTCACATTGTTACCTCTGTTGAGAATAATCGACCTGAGCTTGATCCTATCACTGATGGAGGTCAACCCCCTGCTCAGATTTCCCATTATCTATATTCCACCCATGGTCGGCGGTATTGTGGTAATGCGGCTGATGAGATACAGGAGGGATGACGTGGGGCTGGTTATGGGCCCAATCCGGTCAGTCCCCCTGCAACTTGGGATAGCAACGAGCGGCTTCCTTTTCGGCTGGCTGGAGTACCTCATCCTGAGGCCGGAACCGATGGTCAGTCATCTCAGCCCGGCTCTCGTGGTACCGCTTGCCCTGATACTCGCAGCAAGTACTGGCTTTGTCGAGGAGTTCGTCTTTCGTGGAGTACTTCAGCGAGCCGCCCTCAATTCAATCGGTGGCTGGCGCGGAATAGTATATGTAAGTATACTTTTTGCCGTTATGCATATGGGTTTTCAGTCGTGGCTTGATGTTCTCTTCGTCTTCGGGGTAGCCATGTTCTTTGCCTGGGCAGTAAAAAAGACAGGTTCACTTCTCGGAGTGATCCTGTCTCACGGCATTACCAATATTATGTTGTTCCTGGTGATTCCCTTCCTCTAAGCGATTATCTGAATAATTCGGGTAACGACAAAGACGCCGAAGGCAATTGCCAAGGGCCAGATACCGACCGACAGAAACCTCGTCATTCTCGCTGAAATTACAGAGTGCTTCTGTACTGCCCCGGCCAGCTCCCGGGTGCCGAGGAGAACGCCGAAACCGACCACTGCCGCTATGCCTATTACTGACCCGAGCCCCATAGACAGAACTTTGGCAGCAGTTGTAGCCGTGGTGGTGGTTACAGTAGTGATGGTGGTTATGGTCGCTGCTGTGACAACTGTGGTAATCACCCTTCTGCTTTTCCCTCCCCGGTTTCAGAAAATATACAAACTTCCAATATCTATGGAAACATATAATTCAGGGGGTGTCAAGGGTTTTTTCTAAACATTTTCTAAACAAATTACCAATGCAAGATTGGTCAGTCGCCTCTTCTCCGCCACCTCAGTGTTAACGGAATAGCTATTGCTGCTGCTACAGCTCCAATGATAATGGCAATTTGCCACCAGCGAATCCCAGCCTGTTGCGGAGCTGGTTCTGGCTCGGGTACCGGTGCGGACTCGGGTGGTGGGGGTTCAGCTACGTCGAAAGAGCCGCTGATTCCGTTGATATCTACCTGGTAGGTGCCCGGTTCACCCCTCGCGACCGTAAAGGTGACGGTTTCGCTGCCGCCCGCATCGAGGATTACCTCCTCGCTTGCTTCAATCTCACCGTTTATCTCCAGTGTCAAGATATAGCTACCTGCCGTTTCACCGGTGTTACTTACCTCGACGCCGATATTTACCGTTTCGCCGGCTGTTACCTCGGGCGGTGAGATGACCAACGAGCCGAGGGTAAAGATGGCCGGCAGTGGTAATGGTGGCGGTGGACCGGCATAGGCGATAACAGCAAAGGTGGTGAAATGGCCGATATAGGCAGTAATAGTACTGTCAGCGGGATTGACCTCGGCCGGAAGGGTTATCCATTCCCCTTCTCCATCATCGTAATAGGCAACACGGAGGTCTTCTTCTGCTATACCATCAGGTATATCGGATGGATCGTAGCTCCAGGTTGATTCGATAAGCGGATTAAAGGTAGCCCCAGCGGGTTCGAAGTTATAGGGGGATTCCAGAATATATGCGTCTTCTGGGGGGGGAGGTGGTGATTCATCAAGACTAAATTCAAGGGTGGTGAGTGGCCTGTCGTTTTTATCAAGGGCAATGGTTCCCTCCTGGATTGCGATACTGAGCTGACCATCCTCAGAGGTTACATCTATGGGGTCCTTTATCCGGCCATCCGTGCTTATGGAGTAGTAGCTCTCATCGTCTTCCATGATAACTTCCAGTACGAGGTCGCCACCGCCACCGCCGCCACCGAAGCCACCACCGCCTCCGCCACCGCCGCCGGGGGTATAGTAGGCATAGCCAATAGGCAGGACTTCACCCATCAGTAAATCAAGCAGGTCGTCCACGGTCAGGTCGGGAATACCCCTGGTATACCACATCCTGTAGTCTGTGCCTTCCTTGATAACGGAGGGGGCACCGACACTGCTCCACAGGTTGGTGGTGACGCCGGCCAGGGATTCTGTATCGGCCACGGTCCAGGTCTCCCCGTCGCTGGAGGTAGCATAAGCTATGACGGTAGCGGTATCGCTCAACAGTTCCTTGAGCCGGTCTATGTCCAGCGCTGCCAGCTCGTCGATGAACTCGGTGAGGTTGGAGGGGTCGATAACTCGTATGAAATCAGCCAGGTGAAGCTCCAGGATTTCCTCCTTTATTTCATCGAGGTCAACTTCGTTGAGGTCGGTCTCGATGCCGGTGTACCACATTTCATAGCTGCTGCCGGTCTTGACCACGCTGGGTGTGCCCGCGCTATCCCATACAGAGGTATCTCCGGGGAGGACGTCAGGGTCTATTACTGTCCAGCTTTCGCCATCACTCGAGATGGCATAGCCGATAACGGCGGCGCTGACATCAAGGATATCCATCACGTCGTCAAAATCGAAGCCCCCGATGCCGGACAGGTAAATCCCCAGGTCGGTTTCGGTGAGGTCGGTCTTGCCATGGGTATACCACATCTCGTAGAGAGGGGCGGTATCATTCTTGATGACGCTGGGTGCCCCGACGCTGCT
>JAGYOC010000217.1 GCA_018399795.1 Dehalococcoidales bacterium | reverse complement strand
GCGGCAATAATATCGGCAATAGCCAGGGAGCCGGCAATGCGGTATAGGTATATAGTGCCTATCAGAAACAGGGCCGAGGCGATACCGCCGGCTATAATGTACTTAAAGCCGGCACTCATACTGCCTCGGTTGCGTTCGAGGGCTATCAGGGAGTAGGTGGCGATGGAAGAGATTTCCAGAAAGACAAACAGGTTAAACAGGTCGAGGGTCATCACCAGACCCTGGGCTCCCAGCATCACCATCAAAAACAGCACCATGGCGGTGACCGATTCAGACGCCATGCGGCGGCCCAGTACAACTGCAGCTCCCAGTCCGGCGAGATTAGCGAAAAACAGGAAGAATGCCTCTTGGGGCCCCATAGCCAGGGCAATGGACAGGGGTGGTTCAAGCCCGGCGGTAAACACCAGGGTACCCGCCGCCTGGCTGAGCTGTCCGCCTACCGCTTCTTCGGCTCCGATTATTCCGGTGACCGTGGACAGTAGCCAGCTGCCGGAGATGGCAGTGAGGGCAATTAGGCCGGCATAGAACAGAGTCAGGGATAAACCGCGCCCGAGTCGGTCAAAGAAGGAGATAAAGAAGGCGACGGCCAAGGGGATAACGATTAAATAGATTGGACTTACCATTTGAGCTCCTTGTAATCGTCGATATTCAGTGAGGTTCGTTCACGATACATTCGAACGGCGTAGGTGAGCATCAGGGCGGTTATGGCCAGGCCGATAACAATGGCGGTGAGCACCAGCGCCGAGGGGATCGGGTCGACTATCTGAGAGGCCGCCTGCGCCTTATCTACCGCGCTGTTGATAATCGGGGCGGTCCTGCCCGGAAGGTAGCCGATCGATACCATTACCAGGTGGATACCGGTATCAATTATAGAGAAGCCGATAATGATGCGGATAATATTTTTACGGGTAAGCATGCCCCAGATTCCAACCAGAATCAGGGCAAAACCAATGAAGCTTACTAAGCTCATACATCTCCCTCCTCTTGCGTGCGGTTAAGCCGCATAGTACCGAGTACGTTGGTCAGCTCGGTGCCTACCTTCAAACCTACCAGGGAGTAGATAATCGGGATGGCGCCGGCACTAAAGAGGCTTCCAAACTCGCCCAGCGGCAGAATTCGGTTGTCCAGAAAGCCGGCGGCAAAAACCAGACCGAGTACGCCGATAGCCACGTAGAAAAAGCCGGAGAGCGATTCAACCAGCGATATAATCAGGTGGTTAAGATGAAAGGAAACCCGCGCCAGCATCAGCAGCAGCATGGCCGAGGCAATTACCACTCCCCCCTGAAAACCTCCGCCTGGAGTCAGGTGGCCGTGCAGAAAAATATACACACCAAAGAGCATCAGCAGGGGAAACAGGAGCATCGACCCGGAGCCGAGCAGCTCTGATGCCTCTCGAGGGGCCTCAGGCGGGACCGCATCGCCGGGTAACCGCTCCTCTTCATCCCGGCGCAGGAGAAACCCCACCCCGGCGGTGGCTATAAACAGTACCGTTACCTCGCCCAGAGTATCCAGGCCGCGGTAGGTTACGATTACCGAGGTTACCAGATTAGCCGCCCCCAGCTGGTCGGGCCCCTGTTCGGCATAGGCCGCAGCTACCGGTGCCAGCTCTTCAAAGGGTGCTATCTGCCGCAGCAGGGGCAGCAGCATTAGGGCAAACAGTAGTACAGTTATAATGGTGAAAAACTTTTTAATCATCGATAGCCTCCTCTGCGCTTCCATCGCCCTTTTCAGCCTGATACACCTGTATCCGGCGCAGGGCCAGCAGAAAGACAACGGTGGTCAGTCCTGATCCGATGGCCG
>JAGYOC010000216.1 GCA_018399795.1 Dehalococcoidales bacterium | reverse complement strand
TTGAATCTGCGGCCGATCTCCTCAATATCCATGCAGAACAGCTGGGAGTTGACTGCATCCAGACCCAGGTCGATCAGGCTCTGGTAGATGTCGAAAATATACCCGTCCGAGTGCATGAAGGCCTTTTTGCCCTTGCTGTGGGCCAGGTCGATGTAGTCCCGATAGCAGGGTTCGTAGAACTGCTTCCACATCGGCAGCGATATGAGCAGAGACTTCTGGGTTCCCCAATCATCCATAAACCAGATTCCGTCGATGTCGGTATCGAGCCAGACATCGAGCTGCTTCATGTAGAACTCGTGCACCGTATCGCGCAGGGCAAGAACCTTTTCCGGCTGAAGGGCAAAATCCATGTAGAGGTTCTCGGTGCCCCGCAGCCACTGCATCCGTTCGAACGGACGGGGAAGGACATCACCGATGACAAATTCATCGTGCCCGGCACAGAAACGGTTCACCAGCTCCTTGTCGATATCGAGCAGCTGGTCGGGTGTGGTGATTTCGTACTCATCAAGGTCGGTTATCAGGGGGGTTTTTACTTCGCCGATTATTCCCGCTTCAAGGTTGGTAAAGGTGCAGCCCCACTCATCGGTGAAGGTGCCCTTCTGGAAGATGTTTCCGATGATGCCGGAGGGCTGTTTCAGGGCGGGAGGAGCATATATGATGTCATCGGGATAGGCGGCGTGTATGCGCTGGATTTCTCCCGGATAGTGGATATCGGCCCAGGGGAGGGTCCACATGTGACGCGGGATTCTCCCGGTGCTGGTTCCTTCGAGGGTTCTGATTACCCGTTCTCTTGATTTCATCGTATGCATTCCTCCTTGGGGAAAAACGGTGTCTGACACCGGATCCCGCAGAATTTACGGCTCCCAGCGACGGATTCCGCAATTTAACCCGGATTTTTTGAGGGATACGGTGTCAGACACCGGGTCTTATGTCTATATTCCATACCCCACTCTTTACTGCCTTTGGAGTTTTTTGGATATGAGTTCGCACATAACCCTATAGAATACATGTACAATCATCCAAAATCTCCACTTCCCTGTTGGTTCTTTCAAAGTGAGCAATTTTGAAAGAACCTCTGTTCAATTGGTGAATAGCTAATAAGCCCGGACAGGGCGGATCTTCATAAAGTACTCCTTGTAATTACTGATCCTGGTGCTGCCCCACTGACTCCACGATTTAATTAAATCGTCTTGGGAAGAACTCCAGTAGGATGCGGAAGTAAAACCTCCCTTACCATTCTTCTGCAGATTCAGGTACATCAGGTTCAGCTCATCTTTCGACGGCAGAAACCAGTTATTGTAGACAATTCCGTTCACGGTTACCGAATAGTCGGCACACGTTTTTGCCGCATAGGTACCCGCTTCCAGTGCTGCAATAATTTTCCCAGTATTGGAAGCCCCGGTTCCCACCGCGGTTCCTGTCCCTCCTACAAAGGTCAGGGTTCCGAGCCATTCACTTCCATAATCCCATTGTCTTCCAGGATCTGCCCCTCCATTGAACCATCCGTAGGGTGCGGCTTCCAGATACCGCCAACCATCAGAGTAACTTCCTTTATCGTAGAAGATTAAGCCTCCGGCAGGGCCGGGATCGCCTACAGTGGGCTCCCTCCAGTACGCATACAGAGTGGTATTAGAGGATTTGTTCCAGTTCGCTGCACTGGCCATAGCAGCAGTATAGTACTGCGTCCCGGATCCGCTTGTCTGGTCATAGTAACCGCCGAAAGCGTAGCCTGTCCGGGTCGGGGCTGAAACCGAAGCCGTTGGCATCGCCGCACCATAGGTTGCCGTCACCGAATTGGTTCCTCCGCTGCCGCTCTGTTTGTTCAGCGTAATCGTGTAAGTATTTGCCGTCCACTTCGCGTAGAGGGTGGTGCTGGCAGTCTTGTCCCAGCTTGCGGCACTGGCCATGGCGGCTGTGTAGTACTGCTTCCCGGCGCCGCTGACTGCATCGTAATACCCGCCGAAGGTGTAGCCTGTCCGCGTCGGAGCTGAAACCGAAGCCGTCGGCATTGCTGCAGCGTAAGTTGCCGTCACCGAAGAAGTTCCTCCGCTGCCGCTCTGGCGGTTCAGGGTTACCGTGTAGGTATTCGCTGTCCACTTTGCATAGACGGTGCTATTCCCGGTCACCTCTGTGCCAGCGGTAAATTGGGTTCCACCTCCATTCACGGCCGTCCACCAGCCGCCGAAGGTGTAGCCGGT
>JAGYOC010000215.1 GCA_018399795.1 Dehalococcoidales bacterium | reverse complement strand
TAAGAATAAGAAAAAGCGGGGAAGACCACACCCGCCATGCCCTTTAGCTCGCTGGTTTCGGCCACTTCCTCATATTCCGCCTTTGCCACCAGGCTCAGGCCGGATTCGAGCTGTGCAATTGCCACTTCGCCGATCTTGTAGCCAAGCTCATCGTAGGAATACCGGTCTACTCCAAGGGTGGTAATGGAGCGTATTGGAAGGGCATATGTCGCCGAAGCGATACTTATCAACATTACTATGGTTATACTGCGTTTTATGTTATTCATTGTGTTTCTCCTTAACCGTACACAAAGAAATATAATACAACCTAGCTTGAAAGCAAATTTTTTCTCATATAATATCTACAAAGCGTATAAAAAGCCAAATAAATGAGTAGAGATCAATGAGTAGAGATTAATGAGTAGAGATTAATGAGTAGAAAAAAGAGCTTCTTTCAGAGCATCAGACAACGACTCGGCCGGCGAATTGAGCAGCGTGTCGGAATTCATAGAATTCTTCTTTTCTTCTGTTTCCTTGCATTTATAAGTCTTGGACTGCCCGACGGATTGTTAGGGGTAGCATGGCCGTCCATCAGCAGTACCTTCGGGGTGCCCCTGAGCCGCTTGGCGGTGCTGCAGGTGGCAATGACCATCGGCTTTGTCTTTTCTAGTGGAAATGCCGGGCGTTTGGTTGAAAGTCTGGGGGTAGGCAAGCTGCTTATCCTTAGCAATGTTTTGGTAGCCAGCGCCTTAACCGGGTATGTACTGGCAAGTCACTGGTATGTGTTAATTGCCTCCACGGTAGTCTTGGGCTCCGCCGGGGGTGCGATTGATGCCGGGCTCAATGCGTATACTGCCAAACGTTTTAGCAAAGAGCAGGTGACCCTGCTGCATGCATTTTTCGGCTTCGGTGCTATGCTGGGGCCGGCCCTGATGGGGCGTGTGCTGAGTATCGGTCAAGCCTGGCAGCGGGGCTACCTCTACACCCTGCTGCTGGTTCTGCTTCTGCTGAGTATCTTTATACTGTTTCGGGGCTTGTGGAGAAAAGACACTCCCCACAGCGATGAGGATACCAAGGCTGACCAGACCGGTGCTCCGGCGAAATGTGCTAAATGGATGGTGCGAAAATACACCCTCGTCGGAATCGCGCTGTTTCTGTTGTACACCGGCCTGGAGATAACCGTCGGAGGCTGGAGCTTTACGCTGCTGACTGCCGGCCGCGGTATCGCAAATGGTATTGCAGCGCTGTGGGTCGGCGCCTTTTGGGCCGGATTGATGGGGGGCAGAATCTTTTTCGGCTTATTCGGACTTCGCTGGCACGCCCGTACAATTGTAACGGCCATGCTTGGAACTCTTTTTGCGGGAGTTACCCTGTTCGCTCAGCCGTGGATTCCCTGGCTGTTTCTGCCGGCGCTGCCGCTGGTGGGCTTTGCCTGTGCCCCGCTGTTTCCGCTGTTTGTCACGCTTACCTCGTCGGTAGTCGGCCGGGAGGCCGCCTCGCGGACTATCGGTATGCAGGTAGCTTCGGCCGGTTTGGGCGGTGCGGTTGTACCGTTTTTGGTAGCCCTGTCGGTGGAGGCTTTGTCCCTCGAAGCTGTGGGAGTCTTCGTTATGCTGCTTTCTCTTTTAGTAGCGGCGATATACCGCATTTGGATTACCCCGGCGCGGAACTATCATCCAATTTAGGTATTAGCGCGCCCGCTCCTTTAGAAACTCCTTCAAAATGGGGGTGGTGTAGCCCTTATGACCGTTCCCTTTGCTCTGATGGTGGACCAGCTCTTCAGGAGTACCCGTAGCCACCACCTCTCCGCCGGCGTCGCCGCCTTCCGGACCGAGGTCGATAATCCAGTCGGCTTCGGCAATGATATCCAAATTATGTTCGATAATGACAATTGTGTTGCCCGCATCTACCAGGCGGTGCAGTACCAGCAGCAGTTTCTCCACATCCGCCATATGCAGACCCACCGTCGGCTCGTCTAAAATATACAGCGTTTCCATTACAGCGCTGCGGGGCTTAGCCTTTGACAGTTCGGTGACCAGCTTTAGGCGTTGGGCTTCCCCGCCGCTCAGGCTGGGGCTCTGCTGTCCAAGGCTGAGGTACCCCAGCCCGACATCGTTCAGCAAAGACAGCGGGCGATGCACACCTGGGATTGCCTTAAAAAACTCAG
>JAGYOC010000214.1 GCA_018399795.1 Dehalococcoidales bacterium | reverse complement strand
GGTAGGGAAACTCCGCCTCCAGAGTGACAATCAGACTCTCCCGGGAACGCTTTACCCCGGCAGCTTGCCGCTGCCAGGCGGCCACCGGACATCCGGTTCCACCGGCGCCCACCAAATAGCGGCAGCTAAACCTGTCGTCGATCAGAAAACAGGCCTCGGGATGAATATGGTCGGAACACTCGCCCTCCCGGCCGCCGTCTACCCGTTCAATCTTGTGCACATGGTGTTGATACAGCTCGGCACCCGAGTGCTGCAGCAGCCAGTGGTCAAACTCGTAGCGGCGAAGTGCGTACTGGCGGGTGGGCAGGGCTATCGGAAAGCCCTTGATTCTAAAGTGCAGAGCCCGGTATTCGCGCAGGCCTCCGGGGTACTCCGACGGCGCAATACCCAGACGCCGGAACAGGGCGGGAGGAACCCAGCCGGCACAGAGCTTGTCCCGGGGAAACTTGGCTTTATCGAGAATTGTCACCTCGTAGCCGGCCCGGGCCAGATCGCGGGCGCAGGCGCTACCGGCAGGCCCGCCGCCCACTATAATTACATCGCTGTGGATTTTTGAGTTGTCTTTATTCATCGCATCATACTCCGCAAAGTGTACATAGGGGCCGCCTCAGCTTTTTCGGCAGTCCGGCTGGGGCCGGCCGCGCTTGGTAAATACCATTTGCCAAAGCTGAATATTGCGGCCCCGGAAACCTCCGGCGGAACTAAGCAGATAGAAACGCCACATACGGTAAAAACGGTCGCCGTATTTCTCCCGCAGTTCCGGCCAGGCCGCTTCGAAATTACGGTACCACGCCATGAGTGTGAGGTCGTAGTGTTCGCCGATATTGTGCAGGTCTTCCAGGACAAATTGCCCTTCCATGGCGCGGCTTATTTGAGAAAGCGAAGGGAGCATACTGTTGGGAAAAATATACTTGTTGGTCCAGGCGTTGGTAGAGCTGGAGGAGGAGTTGCTGTTGCCGATGCAGTGGATAAAGCCGATCCCGTCGTCCTTTAAGGTTCGCTTTACCACATCCATGTACTCCCCGTAGTTCTTGTAGCCCACATGTTCCAACAGGCCGATGGACACTACCCGGTCGTAGGTGCCCTTCACCGAGCGGTAGTCCCTAAAAATGAGTTCCGCCGGCAGCCCGGAGCATCTCCGGTTGCCCAGTTCTACCTGGTCCTTCGATACGGTCAGACCGGTCACCTCGGCCCCGTATTTTTCAGCAGCATACTTGGCAAAGGAGCCCCAGCCGCAGCCCAGGTCCAGCACCGACATTCCCGGCTGAAGGCCGATTTTGCGGCACACCAGGTCAAGCTTGGCCTCCTGAGCCTCGTCGAGGGTTTTCGCATCTTTCCAATAGCCGCAGGTGTAGACCATCCGGGAGTCGAGCATGCGGGTATACAGGTCGTTACCCACGTCGTAGTGCTGCTGGCCCACCTTGAAGGCCCGCCGGCCTTGCTGCATATTTATTATTTTAGACAGGAAGGTAATCCACGCATCCTTCAGTCCCACGCCCACCTGCTCTTCCAGGTAGCCGCGCACCACCCGGGCGATCATCTCGTCCAGTTGTTCGCAGTCCCACCAGCCGTCCATGTAGGACTCACCTAAGCCCAGGTAGCCCTGGGCTATCACTCTTTGGTAAAATTTTTCGTTGTGAACTTGAATATCAAAGGGGCGGTCGCCGTTGATGCGTACATCAATGGGTTCAATTAACTTTTGTACAGTCTCTTTAGCGGATGCCATAAAATGCCTCCTTTAAGAGTTACCCTATGGTAGCAGAGGTTGGTCCGGCTCTCAAGGTCTGAGGCGGTTTTTAAAACTTGTTGCTGCTCTAGGATATAGTATTTTAAAATTGATCTTATTAATGGTACCATTGAATGTAATACATCCTGGCTGATACTCCACATGCTATTTTAAAAACTTAGTGGGAGGAAAGCGCATGGGAAAAATTTCATTGTTCCTGAACCTGACCTGCCTTTCTTTAGTAATTATTTTTACAGCTTGTCAAAGTACGCCTAGTATAGTAGAGGATTCTGAGGGAAAGCCTGAAGAGTTCCAAGTGTATGTCGAAATGGAAACATCTTCTGATTGGACCGAGCTTATCTTTACCGAGGAAACGGACCTCCTGAAAGGAATGGTGACGAACTATTCTGAATCAGCCCGTACCGGTATTGGGGAATCACGCCTCAGCCTGCATCAAGAAATCGAGAACGCAGAGGCTGGAGAGACTGTATCAATGGAGGCTATTATTCGCTTAGAAGCCCCCTCCGGGAGCGGCTTTGATTTTGAAATAGCACGCGGTCATATCGGTACAACAACAGTCCGTTTTTATCAGTCTGACTCATTGATTGCATCGTATATAGGGGAATATGAATGGGAAGGAATAAATGAGGATGCGGAGGAAAACACTCGTTCGTTTAATGTTCGTTCGTCCGATTACCCCGAGCCGACTATCGCTGATCAACTCAACTATCCTTATGATGAACTGAACACTATTATAGAGAACTGGGCCGACGGAATCACAGAGTTTACCTTTCCAACTTATACGCTCTATTGGCCCGATACCCTGCACATCTATGCAGAACCGGATGAGGATGTATATGAAGTAACTAATGCGGTGGAAAGTCTCAAGGAAGAGTATGAAGCCGGCCCTGTTGAAGATTTTAATTATGATGCCCTGGAATATACACCTCCGCTGCATATACCGCAGGATGACAGCACTCAGCCTAAACTGATCAGCTTCGGGATGTATTACGGCAAGACTATCTCGGCAGACACTCTTTGGTTTGAGGAGCGGCAGGGTGAATGGAAGATTAGCCGGCATATGTGGAAATTCGGGTATGAGCTGAGGTGACGTAAAGAACCGGTCGAGATAAAGGCTAAGATATAGGTACGTGCTTGGGCTTACGATCTAGGCTGGGTTCAAGCGAAGGCAACTAAGCCGGGTCGAGGGGAAAACTGAGCCGGAAACAGGCGCCCCCCTCATTGCTCAACTGAGTCTCTCCATGCAGCTGTTTGGAGAGCACCTCTACCAACTGCAGCCCCAGAGAAGCCCCTTCATTCAGTCCTGCTGTGTCGGAGAAGCCGATTCCTGTATCGAGGACTTCCAGGGAGCATTTTCCCTCTGTCTCAGAGAAAAGGCGGACTGAAATTGTTCCCTGCTGTCCATCGGGGAAAGCGTGAATCAGCGAATTAGTGACCACTTCGTTGAGCAGGAGGCCGAAGGGTACTGCCTGGGTGATTGTCAGAGCAATATTTTCGATGTGCAGATCCAAATCAATGCGCGTCTCATCGGCATACAGTTGAACGAGTTCTTCGACCATTCTGCTGATATAATCGCTCATATCAATGTGGGCAAGCTCACTCGACTGATAAAGCTTCTCATGTACCAGCGCCATGGAATGCACCCTGCTTTGGCTGAGCTGCAGTGCCTTCTGGGCCTGATCCACACTTTCAATCTGGTTGGCTTGCAAGTTAAGCAGGCTGGCAACCACATTTAAATTATTCTTAACCCGATGGTGGATCTCCATCAGCAAAATATTTTTCTCCTCCAGAGAAGTTCGAAGCTGCTCCTCCACCCGCTTTCTTTCGCTTATCTCCCTTTGAGCCTCCCCGTACAAACGGGAATTTTCCAGGGCCACCGCCGCTGAATTGATATACGCCTCCAGAGTAGCCAGGGTCTCCTCCGAAAATATCCCCGGTCGGTCACCGCAAAAGTTTATTATTCCCACGCAGGTATCCCGAACAATAATCGGCATTGCCAGGAAAGAGCGCACCTTCTTTTCGAAGGAGCAGTCCTTTATATCGCGGGTATCGGAAATGAGCACCGGTTGCCCCTTCCCCTGTAAGGTCTGTAAGAGAAACGAGTGTGGGTCATTGAAATGTTTTCCCAATTCATCCAAGGCGAGGGGCTCTGTAAAATCCGAACGATGGTGGGTCAAGCTGAGCTGAGCGTCGGAATACTGCCACACACTCACTGCGGTAAAGCTGATATTCTGTTTACACTCATCCAGTATAATATCAATTATCTTATCCCGGTTTAGGCTGGCAGTGAGGGCCAGGGTGGTGGTACGCAGGCTCTCGGCCAATCGCAGCAGCCGGAGGTTCTCCCGCTCGCGCTGTTTGCGGGCGGTAATATCCATCAAACTCACCAGCACCTTTGAGTAGTCGCCTTTTCCCCCTTCTTCGGGAATAGTAATGCGCAGCAGCAGATCCATACCCTCGCCGGTGAGTTTTCTGCCCACCGTTTCGCCCTCGTAATAACGCTTTCCCGCTGCCACCGCCTCCATCTCATGGATAAAACTGTTGCGAGAATCGGGAATAAAGGTTTTACCCAAAGAACC
>JAGYOC010000213.1 GCA_018399795.1 Dehalococcoidales bacterium | reverse complement strand
GGCAGCCCGCCGGGGCAAAGATACCATCGAAATGAAAGAGCTCGAGGAATCCATCGACCGGGTCGTCGCCGGTCCTGAGAGAAAGAGCCGCAGAATAAGTCCAAAGGAAAAGGAAATCACCGCCTACCACGAGGCCGGGCATGCTTTCGTGGCCAAGATGCTCCCCAACGCCGACCCGGTGCACAAAATTTCCATCGTAGCAAGGGGTATGTCGCTTGGCCATACCCGGCAACTGCCCGTGGAAGACCGCTATCTGATGACACGCTCTCAATTCAATGACGTCCTGGCTACACTCCTGGCCGGTCATGTCGCCGAGAAATTAATCTTCGATGAAATGACCACCGGTGCCTATGATGATATCGAGCGGGCTACCAATATCGCCCGCAAGATGGTGACCAATTACGGAATGAGTGACAACCTCGGCCCGCTTACCTTCGGACAGAAGGAGGAACCCATCTTCCTGGGCCGTGAAATTGCCGAGCAGAGGAACTACAGCGAAAAGATAGCCGAAGAAATAGACAGCGAGATACACAGGATAATCAACGACGCCTACGAGGTGGCCAGGAAAATCCTGACCGGAAACAAGTCAAAGCTTATCAAGATAGCCAAGGAGCTTATCATCAAGGAAACCCTGGAATTCGAAGAGCTTGATCTGCTGTTCAAGGAGACCATGGGCAAAACATCCAGAAAAAAGGATACCAAAGCTACGACGGCCAAAGAGAAAACCACCTCAAAGGCTGACAAGACGGAACTGGAAACCAGGAAGGCACCGGTTATACCACCCGATACACTTCCCGGAGCGGCTCCAGCTACAGGCGATTGACAATCGCGATAATTGGCTGTAAATGAGCAATCCTTCAGAAGTGATAGAGATTAAGGCAGAGCCCATCTCACCTGAGCTCACCATCAACCGGGTTAAGGGTATTCATAGCGGTTGCGCCGTTACCTATACCGGGCTAATAAGGGCAAGCAACCGCGGTAAAGGGGTTGCCTCCGTAGAGTACAGCGATCCTGACGGAAAGGCAAAAGGCAGGCTTGAGGCAATAGCAAGAGAGGCCGGACAAAGGTGGCAACTGAATGGTATCGCCATCTGCCACCGAACAGGCAAGCTTATGGTGGGTGAAATTAACCTAGTGGTGACAATAGCCAGCACCCACCGGGGTGATGGGTTTTCCGCCTGCCAGTATATTATCGACCGCTTCAAGGAAAATCTGCCCACGGATAAAAGGGAAACCTACCTTGACGGCAGCGTCCGGAACGAAAAGGCCTAGAAAGCTGTAGCAGGCCTATTTCCTGCGGGCAATCACATACCCGGCTATTTCCTCCAGAGAGTGCCGGGCCGCATTTTCGGGCAGTACCATTAGGTTACGCAAGCCAAGCTCGTAGTAATTGCGGGCTATCCGGTAGCATTCCTCAACGAGGGAAGAGTTACGGAACATGTCTATCGCCTTTTCGATATTATGGCCGGGTTCGCCGCTGCCCTCAAAAAGCTTCCGTACCGGGTTTCTATCGGGGTAGTGTTCCAGAAGCAGCATCGCGGGCAGTGTAAGGGTCCCCTCCGCAAGATCCGAGCCCACCGGCTTTCCCATATCCGCCTCGTTGCCGACGAAGTCCAGTATGTCATCGACAATCTGAAAAGCTATACCGATATTACAGGCATAGTCATTCAGGGCCTCTACTACCCACTGCTCGGCCCCGCTCAGTATTGCCCCCGAGCGCGTAGCCAGACAGAGAAGAGATGCCGTCTTCCCCGAGATTCTCTCCAGATAATTCTCTCTGGTCTGCTCGAGATCAAATGCATCGAGCGACTGACGTATCTCGGCACAGGCGATGGTCTTAATGGTCCCCGAAAAGATTTTGAGCACGGAAATATTTTCCGTAAGAGCGGCCAACTCCTCAGACTGGGCAAGCAGGTAGTCGCCAAGTAGTACGGCCTTATCTTCACCCCAAAGCTGGTAAATCGTGGCCTTACCCCGTCGCGTCGCCGATTTATCGATGGCATCGTCATGGACCAGCGTAGCCGTATGCAATACCTCGACAGCTAAAGCCATAGGCAAGAGGCACGTGCGGTCACAACTTGTAAAACTGCCCGACAGGAAAACCAGAGCTGGCCGTACCCTTTTCCCAGTATTACCCAGGCTGTGCTCCAGCAATTCCGACATCCAGTACGGACTGTCCCGGCAGACCGAGCGAAGTCCTTCTTCAACTCTGGCCATATCTCCCTGAATAGGCTTGTATATGGTATCTAAAGACAATACTGACCCCCAGGTAATAAACGTGTTTTCAGATTACCCCTCACCATATTACTCAGAGGAACGCTGTCGCATACGGTCGATCTCTTCTTCCGCCACCGCCTCATCCAGCTTCGAGAATAGAGGCCCGGGTGAGTTCATCTCCTGGCCCGGCACCGGGGAACGCATCTGCCAGCCGTCTTCCTCGATACTGCCGTCAAAGCCGAGATAGCCGTGCAGTTTCTCAGAACTGAAGGGGAGGAATGGGTAAAGCAACCTGCCGAGATGGGAAACAACACAGATAGCAATAAAAAGAGAATCGGCGGCAGACTGCCTGTCTTCCTTGATTACCTTCCAGGGAGACTTTTCCTCCAGATAGCGGTTGGCATCCTGGGCCAGCGATATGGCCGCCATAATTGCCTGTTTGAACTGGCAACGCGAAAGCAGCGAATCCACATCACTGAAGGCTTTCTTGGCATGCTCGATTATGCCGGCGCTGCGGGTATCCATATCCGGACACAGAGCAGTGATGTCCTGCCCGGGGTCATCGAGATATCTGCTGAAAGTGTCATACAGGCTGTGAACGGGCACACAGCCGCCAAACTTGCGGTAGGTAAAGGTGAGCACCCTGTGTACCAGGTTGCCATAAGTCGCCACCAGCTCATCATTGTTGCGCCGGACAAACTCTTTCCAGGAGAAATCCGTATCGCTGGTCTCCGGCATACTGATGGAGAGCATATAGCGCAGCGGGTCAGGGTCATATCGAGACAGGTAATCGGGCAGCCATACCGCCCAGTTACGGCTGGTAGAAAGCTTTTTCCCCTCGATGGTCAAAAATTCGTTGGCAGGTACATCGTAGGGCAGATTGAGGCCGCCATACCCCATCAACATCGCGGGCCAGATTATGGTATGGAAAACGATGTTGTCCTTGCCGATGAAATAATAGCTCCTGGCCCCGTCATCCTGCCAGAAATCCCGCCATCTATCCCCGTCGCCGGTTGAACTTGCCCACTCCCTGGTCGCGGAAAGGTAACCGATGACAGCCTCAAACCATACGTAGATTCGCTTTGCTTCGAAGCCAGCCAGCGGCAGTGGAACCCCCCAGCCAATGTCACGGGTAATCGCCCTATCGTTCAGCCCTCCTTCCAGATAACCTATGGTAAAGTTTCTGATATTCTGCCTCCAGTAGCCTTTCTGCTTCACCCACTCCAGAAGCTGGTCCTGGAAGGCAGATAGTTTCAGGAAAAAGTGCTCCGAGTCCCGGA
>JAGYOC010000212.1 GCA_018399795.1 Dehalococcoidales bacterium | reverse complement strand
TTTACCCTGCAAAAAGCTACAATGCGATGAGATATGGAGTTTTGTCTATTCTAAAGCCAAGAATGTACCAGAAGGCAAGAAAGGCCAATTCGGGTATGGTGATGTCTGGACTTGGACAGCGATAGACGCTGATACTAAACTAATCCCCTGCTGGTTAATCGGAACTCGTGATGCTAGTTGTGCCTATCAATTTATGTCTGACCTTAAATCAAGACTAGCCAATCGTGTCCAGATAACTACCGATGGCCATAAAGTTTACATATGGGCTATTGAAGATACATTTGGTCGTTACGTTGACTATGCTATGCTCATTAAGATTTATGGCGAAGCCCCTGATAAAGAAAGGAGATACAGCACGGCTAATTGTATAGGGGCTGAACCTCGTGTCATTCAGGGTAATCCCGATCCAAAACAAATATCTACAAGCTACGCTGAAAGGCAGAACTTAACTATGCGAATGAATATGAGGCGGTTTACCAGGCTGACCAATGGATTCTCAAAGAAACTAGAAAACCATATGTACGCTATCGCCTTATATTTTATGCACTATAACTTTGTTAGAACACACAAGACACTGGCTAACCCCTATCCTAGAACACCGGCTATGGCTGTCGGATTAACAAATAGGATTTGGTCGGTAGAGGATATTGTAAGACTTGTACACTAGATATATAATGGCAACGGTGGGGCTGTAGCTCAGTTGGGAGAGCGGTAGGTTGTCACCCTACAGGTCGGGAGTTCGAAACTCCTCAGCTCCACCGCCTATCCCTTGACAAAAACATACTATTGTGTATAATGGAATTAAGGGTGACAACCTACTCCCAATACCCGACTTGGACAGGCTGTGAGATGGCCAGGCAGACGTCTCACAGCCTGTTTTTATTTCTACTAATTTTATCTATTCTCAATCCACTAACCCCCAAAATGATACACTACCAATTACCGCGAAAACTTGACGATTTGAGCTGATAAATATTAATATGAATTCAATATAGTTTACAGGAGGAGATGAGCATAGTGGTGTTAGAGATATCCGACCAGAACTTTGAAAGCGAAGTGATCAAATCAGACCTTCCGGTGGTTATAGACCTCTGGGCACCTTGGTGTGGTCCCTGCCGGATGGTTGGGCCCGTTATCGAAAAGCTGGCGGAAAAGTACGATGGCAAGGTAAAATTCTGTAAGTTGAACGTAGATGAAAATCAGCAAACGGCTGTAACATACAGTGTTATGTCCATACCAACCCTGCTTTTCTTCAAGGATGGTAAAGTTGCCGATACGGTCATCGGGGCAATGCCGGAGCAGGCCTTGAAGCCAAGGGTAGATGCCCTGCTTTAGTCCCGGGGCAGGTGGTCAAGGTGTGATATATCGTTGAAGAGATTCAATATCGTTGCTCCGGTATAGGTGTTGACGATACTGAGAGAAGCAAGTTCAGGCAGGAACTGGAATATATGTTTCAGGTCCATTCCCATTAACTGGCAGATGAGGGTGCGGAGAACTCCGCTGTGGACTACAATAAGAATTGTTTCTTCTCCGCGGTGCTCTTTCAGTTTTGTCACGAATTTTCCTACCCTTGCTGCCATATCCATAAGGCTTTCACCGTCAGGAAATTTGAGGTCGGTGTTCTGTTCCAGTAATGAGCGGGCGCAATCGGGATACTGGCCCTCCATCTCGGCAAAAGTCAGACCCTCAACCCTGCCGTAGTTGAATTCGCGCAATTCAGTCAGGCTTGTTACCTCAGTCTGGTGATTTGCCGCAATGGTACGGGCTGTTACCACTGCTCTCTTGAGGTCGCTGGAGTAGATCGAGTCAAACTGCTCCGTTGCCAGGCGATCGCGCAGTTTCTCTGCCTGCTGGATACCCAGCTCGCTCAGTTCTACATCTGTTTGCCCCCACAACCTCTGCGAGCTTTTCAGGGCAGTCTCGCCGTGCCGTACCAAAAACAGTTTGGACATGGTTTCCTTTCTCCGGTCAGGCTGGTTCTGTAAATAATTATAACAGGGATCAGCCCCGGAGGCCAGAGACCTCACGATTGCTGCCTGTTAGATAGAGTTGGCCTGTTCGTATCTCTGCACAATCAACCGGGTTACTTGTATAATGTGTTAAGATAACGGGTGAATGGATAAGTAGTACTGTTCCGGGGAAATAATATGGAAATTGTGGTGACAATCATCCTTGCGGTGGCAGTTTCGATTCTGCTGGGCGTGTTTCTCCGCGACCGCTCGCGGCGCCGCAAGGAAACGGCCGAGAGGGGTGAAGAGCTTTCCCGGATGGTGGGGGAAAAGCTCGACGGTAACGTGAAAATGTTTGGTGATGTGAGGGAAAGGCTGGGCGAATTGACGCAGAGAACCAGGGATATTCAGGAAGTAGGACGGAATATCGCCAGTCTGCAGGAGTTGCTCAAGGCCCCGAAGTTCAGGGGTGGCTTTGGAGAGCTGCTCCTCGAGAGGCTGTTGGCAGATGTTCTTCCTTCACACACCTATTCCTTGCAGCACCGGTTTCGCGACGGCAGAATGGTGGATGCTGTAGTACATATCGGACAGAATATGGTACCGGTAGATTCGAAATTTCCCCTCGAGGATTTTGACCGCATGGTGAAGGCTGAAGATGAGGAGGGGAAAAGGGTATTGCGCAAGCAGTTTCTTAATACCATCCGAAAGCATATTGACGGTGTGAGCAAATATATATTACCCGATGAAGGCACCTTTGATTTTGCCCTTATGTATATACCGGCGGAGAACGTATATTATGAGGCGGTTATTCAGGGAACACAGCCTGCCGGAGAAATTGATATATATAATTACTCCCTCCAGAGGAGGGTAGTCCCGGTTTCGCCCAACAGCTTCTATGCCTATTTACAGGTTATTGTTCTTGGCCTGAAGGGGCTCCGTTTTGAGACGGCAGCACAGGAAATACTGGGCTATATCGGCCGCTTGCAGGGCGACATCAGGGACTTTGAACGGGATTACGAGGTAATTGGTGGTCACATTCGAAATGCTGCAAGCAAGTATGAAACTGCCAGCAGGAAGCTGGACCGTTTTCAGGACAGGTTGCGTCTTGCGGGAGAAGACCCTGCCCAGGAACTGGCTGCTGACAAATCTGATGGGAATGATGCTGAAAAAGATGTAACGGATTCCGGGTGAATAGTAGTATATCTCGGTATAACCCGGGTTTATGCCGGGCTATCCCGAAAGGCAGTGAAACGTTATATTCTAGTGAGTATCTCGTTATAGCAGGAGAACAATCTAAGGGAAGAAGGGCAATATAGATATGGGACGTCGCGGTTTATATATTTTGCTTGGGATCGCTATCGCAGCGCTTTGTGTTGGCTTGGTACTGTTATTTGTAAAACCGGGTTTGCTATAAACCTCTTCAGTTAAGGTTGATCTTGCTGTTATAGTGCTGGCTTTTCCAGTAAATTGAACGGCAGTTCCTCGATACCTTCATTGTCTCTTCTATAAGGCAACTATCAGAACTGCAATGTGTAATCGGAATCACCCCTTGAATTGACGCCTGTGCCTGCCGGTGTTACACTTTATTTGCTTGACGTTAGGAGCGAGCGCTGCTTGTGGAAAGGATAGGAATTTTATTTCACCCGCTTAATAAGGCTGCTTGCCCGCTGGCTGAAGAACTCGAAGGGCATCTAGCTGCGCGGGATATATCGGTATGGACCTGTTCTGCCTGGGATGCAGATAGGGCCAGAGAGCAGTTGGACGGGACGGAGCTGATAATTACGGTTGGCGGTGATGGGACCATTCTCCGCGCGGCTCAGGTGGCTGTGTTTCATCAGATTCCAATTACGGGTGTCAATCTCGGCAAGCTTGGGTTTATGACGGAGTTGGATGTTGCCGAGGCGAAGGAAAAGCTGGATGTGCTTGTGGCGGGTGAGGGTTGGATTGATGAACGGGCTATGCTGGAAGCTGTGCTCGAAGTGCCGGATAAGAACGATGCGTTAGTAAACTATGCCCTTAATGATGTGGTTATGGCGCGTGGTGAAGTAGCACGTATGGTACGCATTGAGGCTAGAGTGGATGGCGAGGTGTTGACCAGCTACCGTGCCGACGGTGTAATCCTGTCCACCGCTACAGGTAGCACGGGATATTCGCTATCGGCCGGTGGCCCGATACTGCATCCGGGGGCCGGGGAATTTCTGATGCTACCGATATTGCCGCACCTGAGCTTGGCCTATACCCTGGTATTGCTGCCTTCGGTATCGGTTGAATTGTATATCGATGCCACTCATATGACCACGCTGAGTATCGATGGGCACATTAACCTGCCGGTATCAAGCGGCTCTATGCTTACAGTCAGGAAGAGCGAAAAAAAAACGCGCTTCTTGAGGATTCATACCGGAGAGTCATTCTACGGCAATCTGGAGAAGAGATTGAGAGGGAAAAGGTAGATGGCAAAGATTGTAAATGCTACGATCAGGGATGTTCCCCAGATGCAACGGTTGATAAACCACTTTGCCGATAAGGGGAAAATGCTGGCTCGCTCCCTTAGCGAGATGTACGAGAACATCAAGGATTATAAGATAGTCAGCGACGGCGAGCAGGTAATTGCCTGTGTGGCGCTACACGTTATGTGGTCGAACCTGGCGGAGATAAAATCTCTGGCGGTAGCCGAGGAAGGACAGAATCAGGGAATTGGGGAGGAACTGGTCAGGTCCTGTCTGGAGGAAGCAAGAAATCTCGGCCTGAGCACCGTTTTTTGCCTGACCTACAGGCCCCAGTTCTTTGAGCGCGTCGGTTTTTCCCAGATAGATAAGATGGAGCTTCCTCACAAGGTCTGGACAGAGTGCTACCGCTGCCCCAAGTTCCCCAACTGTGATGAGGTTGCGCTGATCTATCATACGGGGGTCAAAATTGACTGAAGGCGGCCTGATATCCAGCCGTGTGGTCTATGAAGGGCATGCAGTAAAGCTGCGGGTTAATGAAATCGTTACCACCGATGGGGCGAAGAAGCGACGGGAAATTGTGGAACATTATGACTGCGTTGCTATTGTTGCGGTAGACCGCGAGGATGTGTTAATGGTAAGGCAGTTCCGCGAACCGGTTGAAAGAGAGCTACTGGAAATACCGGCTGGTGGAATCGAACCTGGCGAAAGCCCGGAGTTCACCGTGGACCGCGAAATGAGGGAAGAAACCGGATACCGACCGCAGAAGTTGACCCGGCTGGGTGGTTTCTATTCAGTACCCGGTTACGGGACGGAGTACCTCTATCTTTTTCTGGCCACGGATCTTACTCCTGCCCCCCTGGTTGCCGAGGATACAGCTAGCATCAGCGTGGTGCGCCTGCCGGTTAAGCGCATTCTGCAGTCTATTGCCTCGGGCGAGATATGCGATGCCAAGAGCATTGCCGGCCTTCTCATCTTTCTTGACTATGATCAGGCACAATAATTTCTATCCGAGCCGGTCATCGAGTCTGCGTCCCCCGATGACGTGCATGTGGATGTGTTGTACCAGCTGACCTCCCCAATCTCCGCAGTTTAACACCAGGCGGTATCCCTGTTCGGAAATACCCTCGCTTCGTGCGAGTTGTTTCGCTGTTTTGGCCATTTTACCGACAAGGTATGAATCGTCGTCGGAGAGGTCGTTCAGGTTAGCGATATGCTTTCTGGGAACGATGAGAAGATGAACCGGCGCTTGGGGGTTGATATCGCGGAAGGAGATCAGGTCTTCATCCTGATACAGTATTTCGGCCGGCACCGAGCCGGCGGCAATTTTGCAGAAAATACAGTCCACTGCCCTTTACCCTCTTTTCTTTTTAGCCCTCTTTTATTTCACCCGATTTTACCTTGGCAATCAGTTCATCCTCGCGCCTGATGTCATCCATCGTCTTGGGGGTTTTTATTCCCGGCGGTGGTTCCTCGATGCCGAACTTCCATTTCAGAAAACGTAGCCCGGTGATAGGATAGAGCGCCGCTATCAGGATATCGCCGATATTTTCGGTGAACTCACTTACCATTTCCCTGGCCTTATCCAGTTCGGGTTCAATAACGTCGGCGGCGCGGCAGGTAATCGGGATCTGGCCCCGTTTGTAGTGTCTCAGCACTATTTCCTGCACTTCGGGGTCGATTGGTGCCGGCGGTTGTCCGTAAAGCCCGTAGACATAGTCCCGTACCTGATTCGATATCAGCTTGTACCGGCCGACGAGCACGTTCTGTACTGCCTGTACCCCTACAATCTGGCTGGTAGGCGTTACCAGGGGCGGGTAGCCCAGTTCTCTGCGTACCCGTGGTATCTCCTGGTATACCTCGTCCAGCCTGTGCAGGACTCCACTCTCCCTGAGCTGGGCAACTAGGTTCGATATCATGCCGCCAGGTATCTGGTGCATCAGTACTGCGGTATCGATAACGGCGGTTCTTGTGCTGCCCATAAAGTCACGGTATTTGGGGGCTATCGATTCGATATATTGGCCCAGCTTGAAAATGTGGGTGAGGTCGAGACCGGTATCCCTGGGCGTCCCCTCCAGCGCCACCAGTATCGGTTCAATAGCCGGGTGGGATGAGCGTAGCGCCAGCGGGGCCAGCGCTGTATCTATCGTGTCTACCCCGGCCTCGATGGCCTTCAGACAGCTCATTGAGGCCATACCGCTGGTATAGTGGGTATGAAGCTGCACCGGTACCTTCAGCACTTCTTTCAGGGATTTTATCAAGCTGTAGGCATCGTCCGGCGAGATAAGCCCTGCCATATCCTTGATACAGATGCTATCGGCCCCCATATCCTGCAGGATACTAGCCTTGTTGACATAATAGTCCAGGTTGTATACCGGGCCTCCCATCTTGCGCTCGGTCAGCGAGTAGCATATCGATAGCTGGGCATGTTTACCGCACTTCTTGATTGCTCGCAGGCAGGTTTCAAAATTGCGTTCATCGTTTAAGGCATCGAATACCCGGAAAATATCGATACCCACTTCAGCCGCATGGTGGACAAAGGCGTTGACCACATCATCCGCATAGTGACGATATCCGACCAGGTTCTGCCCCCTTAGCAGCATCTGCAGCGGTGTGTCCGGCATCAGCTTTTTCAGTAAACGTGGCCTTTCCCATGGGTCCTCGTTGAGAAACCGGGTGGCGACATCGAAGGTGGCACCACCCCAGACTTCCATGGAATGGAAACCGGCTTTGTTCATTTCCCCGGCAATGCTGGTCATATCATCGGTGCGCATCCGCGTGGCCATCAACGACTGGTGTCCATCGCGAAAGGTAACGTCGGTAATCCGTAATGGGCGCTCTACTGTACTCATTTGTCAGGCTCCCTCAAGTATTATTTATTTGAAACATATTGTAACATTATACTATCTGGATTTAGCTGTGAAAAGTTTTCGGCACTGGAAAAAATACGGTCGTTATATTAAACTACCTTATGTTCACCCGGTGCCCTATTAGCGGGGATATGATTATTTATTTCACCGCTATTATTCGGGGTTTGCCCGGTGTTTCTTCACGGATTATTTCGTTTATACTGCTTTGAGGGAAGGTGACAGACAGATGGTGTTTGACTTGGTAGAGGTGTATCTAGGCTTGGGTTCGAATATGGGTGATCGTCAGGGAAACCTCGATAAGGCCCTTGAAATCCTTTCCCAGAGGATGAAAGTATCCCGTATCTCCTCGTTCTACGATACCGATCCGATGGGCAACGTCGACCAGCCCCGTTTTCTGAATATGGTCTGTCTGGCCCATACCAGGCTGGAACCGGCGGCACTGCTCGCTCTGGGTAAGGGTATTGAGAGCAAGATGGGCAGGGTATTCGGCAAGGTCAATGCACCTCGTCCCATTGACATCGATATTCTTATTTATGGTGACCGGGTTGTGGAAACCCCGGAGCTGATCATACCGCACCCCAGAATGACGGAAAGGGGTTTTGTACTGGTACCCCTGGCTGAGATTGCGCCTGGGTTGAAACACCCGGCAAACGGAAAGACGGTTAAAGAGCTACTGGATAATCTGCCCTGTGTTCAGGGCGTATTTAAATTGGATAAAGCTTGAGGAGGAGTGATGTATCAGGTATCTATCGAGCAGCATTTTGATGCTGCTCATTATCTGCGTGAGTACGAGGGCAAGTGCGAGGCGCTTCATGGCCATCGTTTTCGTGCTGTGGTAAGGGTAGAGGCTTCCGCTGTTGATAGCGCGGGAATGGCCTATGACTTTACCAGGCTAAAAGCCCACCTCAGGGATATTACATCCCGTCTTGATCACACCTGTCTGAATGACCTGCCGCCGTTTGATATTATAAACCCGTCTTCGGAGAATCTGGCCCGGAACATATTCGATGAGCTCCAGGCCAAGCTTGATGGTGAGCCGGTTACCCTTGCCTGTGTTGAGGTCTGGGAGTCTCCGGAAAGCAGGGTAGCCTATACTCCCGATTAGCCTGACTTTTCCTGGGGCAGGAGATTCGGTATGGTATCCCGGATGGGGTAGCTCACGTCGCATTTCTGGCAGTAAAGCGAACCGGTAACTACCTCCTCCTCATTCTCTTCCTCTACCTCAAGCTTGAGCTCTCCCTTGCATACCGGGCAGACCAGTATATCCATAAGTTCTCTTTTCATAACCGGATTATATCATAGAACCGTTCATTTTATGGCAATGAGTTCAATTGAAACGGTTGTGTTGATGTGCAAGGCAGCCTGCCTTACTTAACCGGTGCCTCAGGTGAAACTGCCTGGCGAGCAGCTAGGCGTCGAAGATGAAGATGCCGTACCGAATATGGAAAACACTCTCTTGACCTGCTGTTCACTACAATAGGGGCATTTGATATCGCTGTCGCTATCGGTCATACCCCGCCGGAGCTCGAACCGCTCACCGCAGTTGGTGCACTCATACTCATATATTGGCACAGCATAACCTCCGTTGCTTGAGTGATCGCTCCTTTTATTGTAAATCAGCCTGCGGTATAATTCAAACGGAATTGTTATGTAAGGAGGGATCATAATGGCGCACTTGGACCTGAATGGTACCCGCCTGTACTACGAAGATTCGGGTAATGGACAGCCGGTGGTTTTCATTCATGGAGTATGGATGAGCGGGCAGTTCTTCAGAGAGCAGGTGCCGTACTTTGCCCGACTTTACCGGGTTATCGTTCCGGACCTGCGCGGGCACGGGCGCTCAGCACCGGTACACTACGGCCATACCCTACCTGTATATGCCCGGGATATAGGCGAGATGATAGATTGTCTTGGTCTGAGGGATGTCGTACTGGTGGGCTGGTCGATGGGCAGCATGGTCATCTGGGAATATTTCCGGCAGTTTGGCTTGAAGAACATTAAGGCTACGGTCGTTATCGACCAGCCTGCTACCGATTTTACTAACGATGAATGGTCAATGGGGCTTTTTGATTTCTCAGGGCTGTGGGATATGATGGATGCCGTGCAGACGGACCGGGAAGGTGCCGTACGTACGCTCATTCCGCTGATGTTAAAAGATGAGCCGTCAGGAGAAGACTTCCGCTGGATGTTTGATGAGATAACCCGCTTGCCTGAATCCGTTGCCAGCGCCATTCTCTTTGACCAGACCCTGCGGGACTACCGGCAGGTTGTTCCGGATGTTGATGTTCCCACGCTGTTATGCTTCGGGCGGGATGAAAAGCTTTACCCTGTTGCGGCCGGAGAGCATCTCCTTGAAAATCTTCCTGACTCCAGGCTGGTTGTCTTTGAGGAAAGCAGCCATTGCCCGTTTCTGGAAGAACCCGATCGTTTCAACCGGGAGGTAGACAGGTTTATTCAGTCCCTGGACTGATTTTTCGTACGCTCTAATTCGAGGAGTTCCTGGTTCGTTTTGTTCCTTAGGTAGCGCATATATGTTATTATTGATTGCATATTGACATGAACATTCAGGGGAAAGGGGATTAAATGGATAGAAGCAAAAGGGTACAGTGGATATATTCCTCACGCGATAACAGGGAGCTTGCCGATCGGTACGACCAGTGGGCCAGGGACTATGATGCTGACCTTGACGAGGTTTTTGGTTGGGAGGGCCCGATGAAGGCTGTAGAATACCTGGTTCGATACGTGCCCGGAAAAGAATCCAGGATTTTGGATGCCGGAGCGGGTACAGGGTTAGTGGGAGAGTTGCTTGCCAAACAGGGATATAGCAATCTGGTAGCGATGGACCTCTCTGCCCAAATGCTCGAGGAAGCGAGGAAGAAAAATGCCTATATCGAGTTTCACCAGATGGTGATGGGGGAGCCGCTGGACTATGCGACCGATTCTTTCGCTGCTGTAATCAGCCTCGGAGTATTGACGGTGGGGCATGCCCCGGCCAGTTCTCTGGACGAACTTGTTCGTATAACTAGCCCCGGTGGCTATATCGTGTTTTCCTTACGGCCCGATGTACACCGCGAAAACGGATTCAAGGCAAAGCAGGATGCCCTGGAATCTTCAGGGAAATGGAAGCACGTCGATGTGAGCGATGAGTTTCAACTTCTTCCCAAGGGTGAGCCGGATGTGACCCACCAGATATGGGTTTACCAGGTGGCCTGAGGTTGCTGAAAACGCGTGCATCTATATCCGCAGCAATAACGATAATCAAGGGGTTAAAATGCCGGAAGTAGTGTACCGTCCTATAGGGCAGATTTACTCGCCGTTCCGGTCTGTAGAGGGGATGCCGATTCAACCCAGCGGCGCGGTGGGGATAAAGGGGACGGTAAAAGTATTTGCCGAATACTGTGACGGTCTGAAGGACCTGGATGATTTCTCTCACTTAATACTCATCTATCATTTCCACTTATCGGGTGGATATATCCTGCAAACCCGGCCCTTTATGGAAGAAAAAACACACGGCATATTTGCTATTCGGGCACCCTCGCGGCCGAACCCCATCGGTTTCTCTGTGGTGCGCCTGCTCGAGATAGAGGGATGTGTGCTGCATATAGAGGACGTCGATATTGCTGACGGAACACCTTTACTTGATATCAAACCCTATGTACCGGACTTCGACAGGCGGGAAGCGGACCGGATAGGCTGGCTTGAGGATAAGTCCGGGCTGGCAGGCGAACACCGGGCAGATAGCCGGTTCAAGCCTTAAAATTACTAATTTACTCTCCTCATGGGCAGCTATGCCAGCAGAGGCTCATGCTGTAACAGTGGCGAAAGATGACAGGCATGGTCAGCCGAAGATATCGTTAACCATGCCTGTGTAATATATCTACTATTTTATCCGCCGCATCCTCCTCCGCCGCTGGGTGCTGCCGGTATCTCGGCACCAGCGCCGGTGGCCAACGGATAGTCCACGCTTGTTCCCGGGTCAAATCTCATGGGAGCAATTTCCGAGTTGGTAGTCCATCCGCTGATGCCCCAGAGGAGGTTCACCGCATCATAGCCAAGCGCATTGAGTATTGCTGTGGCCTGGCTTCCGGTTCGCCCGGTATAGCAGTAGACCACAATCTGTCTATCCGGGTCCAGTTTCTGCAGGTTTTCCTTCTTGGCTATGTTCTTGAAACCGATATTGATGGCACCCGGTATATGCCCTTTTTCGTAATCCCCTGCTTTGCGTATGCTGAGTATTACCGGGTCGTTGCAAGTGTCGCCATCGGTAATAAGGTCATAAAGTTCGGCGGCCTTTATGTTCTTGAAACCGCCGCTCGCGTAGCTATCGCATGCTGTCCGGACAATCTC
>JAGYOC010000211.1 GCA_018399795.1 Dehalococcoidales bacterium | reverse complement strand
ACACGGAAAATGCTAAAATCGATTGACAAATAGGGTCCCGGTTGGAATAATAAATATTCATGCTATGTTCAAAAAAAAGGAGTGTGTAGATGAAAAAAGGATTATTTATTCTTTTTGCCGTGTTTCTTACATTTAGTTTACTATTTGTTGGATGTAAGGCAGAAGAGGAAGCAGCAGAGGCTACTTCCGAAGAACAAGTTGAAGAACCGGAAGCCGAGGGGCCTCAATCCGGAGGCGTTCTGGTTTTTGGACGTGGCGGAGATTCAGTTGGTCTGGACCCGGCCCGTGAGACTGACGGAGAGTCGTTTTACGGAAGCACCCAGATTTTTGACAATCTGGTTGAGTTTAAAAACGGTACTACCGAAATTCAGCCGGCCTTGGCAAAAAGCTGGGATATCTCCGATGATAACCTGACCTTTACCTTTCACCTGGTAGAAGATGCCACCTTCCACGATGGTACCCCCTTTAATGCAGAAGCGGTTGTTTTCTCATTAGGGCGTCAGCTGTGGGAAGACCATCCCTATTATGACCTGGGACCCTGGAAATACTGGGGATACATGGACATGAGCAATATCGTCGATGATATTGTAGCGGTGGATGAGTATACCGTTCGCTTTGATCTGAAGAAGGTAGAAGCACCTTTCCTGGCTAACCTGGCGATGGATTTTGCCGCAATGGTAAGCCCCACGGCAGTTGAAAAATACGGTGAGGACTTTAAGAGTAATCCCGTCGGAACCGGACCATTCAAGTTCGTATCCTGGCAGAAAGACTCCAACATCGTACTCGAGAGAAACGAGAATTACTGGCGCCGTCCTGCATACCTGGACCGCCTGATTCTCCAGGTGATTCCCGATCCCACCGCCCGTTATCTGGCACTACAGAAAGGCGAAATCGATGTGATGGACTTTCCCTCTCCCGAGGATATCGAAGAGATGAAGGCCGATCCGGACATCAAAGTTATCCAGCAGCCCGGACTAAATGTCGGCTACCTGGCAATGAACTGCGAAAAGGAGCCCTTCGATGACAAGCGTGTACGTCAGGCTTTCAATTACGCCATCAACAAAGATGAAATAATTGAAGCAGTATTCGGCGCCGCGGGAACACCGGCGAAGAACCCGCTTCCTCCCACGATGTGGTCCTACAACGACTCAATCGATCCCTATCCCTACGATCCTGAAAAAGCGAAAGAACTATTGGACGAAGCCGGATACCCCGACGGGTTTGAAACCGACCTGTGGGCAATGCCGGTGGCACGTCCCTACTTTCCCGACGGGCGCAGGGTAGCTGAAATAATGCAGGCCCAGCTGAAAGAAATCGGTGTTGAAGCCGAAATAGTAAGCTACGACTGGGGTACTTACCTCGACCGCACCGACTCCGGTGAGCATGAAACTGCTCTACTGGGTTGGACCGGTGACAATGGTGACCCCGACAACTTCCTGTTTGTTCTGCTTTCCGCAGCTGCCGCTGAGGTTCCCGCCGGAAACATTGCCTTCTGGAAGGACAAAGAGTTTAATGAGCTGATTATTGAGGCGAAGGAGACCTTTGACCGTGAGCGACGAACCGAACTGTACATGGAGGCTCAGGAAGTATTTCATGAAGAGGCTCCCTGGGTACCCGTTGCCCACTCAATCGTTTCTGAACCAATGCAGCCCAACGTAATGAACTTCAAACTTTCCCCCGTTGGAAAGCGTGTGTTTTACAGCGTGTGGCTGGACGACTAAGATTTCTGAAGAAGAAAAATTCCGGGAAACAGAGGCTTTTGGCCTCTGTTTCCTTTGTTATGTGAGATAATGGATACACAATGCTTAAATACTTATTAAAACGAATTGCTCTCTTAATACCGACCCTGATCGGTGTAGCGACCCTGGTGTTTGCCATGGTAGCCCTTTCTCCAGGAGACCCGGCGCGGGTGATGCTTGGAGAGCGGGCCAACAAGGAGCAGCTGGAAAAGCTGCGGTCCGAACTTGGATTGGACCGGCCCTTAATTGAACAATACGGTATCTATATGAAAAATATGGTCCAGCTCGACTTTGGAGAGTCCATAAAAACCGGCCGTAAGGTAAGCGAAGAGATTAAAGAGCTGTACCCGGCCACCATCGAGCTGGCCTTTTTCGCGATGCTCTTTGCCACTACCCTCGGTATTATCATAGGAGTCTTATCCGCCACCCGGCGGAATACGTGGATAGATTACACGTCCATGGTGGGTGCCCTGTTCGGGGTCTCCATGCCGGTCTTCTGGCTGGCACTAGTTCTGATGATGATATTTTCAGTAGGCTTAAACTGGCTGCCCACGGGCGGCCGGATAAACATTCGTTATTACTTTGAAGCGATTACCAATTTTTATATTCTCGATACCTTTATTTATTGGATCCGGGATGGAGATCCCAAATTTCTTATTTCAAGTCTAAAGCATATAGTTCTACCGGCGTTTGCCCTCGGTACTATCCCCCTGGCAATCATTGCCCGGGTTACCCGCAGCAGTATGCTGGAGGTGCTGAAGCAGGATTATGTAAAGACAGCCCGCTCCGCGGGTATTAAAGAAAAAAGGGTGGTCTACCGCTACGCCCTCAAGAACGCCCTGCTGCCGGTGGTAACAATTATCGGGCTGCAGTTCGGGCTGCTGCTCTCCGGGGCAATTCTCACCGAAACTATTTTTGCCTGGCCCGGAATCGGCAGGTGGATATACAAGGCAATTGAGGCTCGTGATTTTCCGGCTGTCCAGGGCGGGGTTATAGTAATCGCGACTACCTTTGTATTGATCAACCTGGTGGTTGATATCCTGTACTCAATCGTGAACCCGAAGATAAGGTTGCAGTAAATGAAAGATAGAAATGAACGCGAAGAACTAAATACTGACGAACTAAATACAGACGAACTAAATATGGAGAAATCCGCCGACAGGCTTCCGCTTATAGGGAAACAACTGGATGTGCCCGATGAACCTACTTTTTTTCAGGAGTCTGTGCATCAGCTAAAGCGTAATAAGGCTGCAATTGCCGGTTTAATAGTGATTGCTTTGTTCCTGTTTGTCGGAATATTTGCACCTGTTATCTCACCACATAACCCTCTTACACAGACCATTTCAATGCGCAAATCCCCGCCATTTACCGAGGGATTTCTGCTGGGAACCGACGGCCTGGGTCGTGACATGCTATCACGCCTTATCTATGGAGCTCGCATTTCCATGATAATCGGGGTTGTCTCGGTAGGAATTGCTCTGTTTTTCGGACTGTTGATTGGAGTTGTATCCGGGTATTACGGGGGCTGGTTCGATAAACTGGTAATGCGAATTATAGACATCATGCTGGCCTTTCCGTACGTGCTGTTGACAATTGTAATTGTGGCAATTTTAGGGGCATCGCTTACCAACGCCATGATCGCAATCGGTATTAGTCAGATACCGCGCTATGTACGCCTGGTGCGCGCATCGGTACTGGCGGAAAAAGAGAGTGACTATGTGACAGCCGAACGCTCCATCGGAGCTTCGAACTTTGAATTGATGTTTGGTTCGATTCTTCCAAACTGCCTGGCGCCGATTTCAGTGCAGGCTACCCTGGGGGTAGGTGAAGCTATCCTCAGCTCGGCCGCACTTTCCTTCCTCGGTTTGGGTGCGCAGCCGCCGACCCCTGAATGGGGCCTGATGATCGCCAGCTCGCGTGAGTTTATCACCAGCGCCTGGTGGATTGTCACCCTGCCCGGTATAGCTACTCTGTTTGCCGTATTAGGGTTTAACCTGTTCGGCGATGGGCTTCGGGACATTCTCGATCCGAAATTGAGGGACTAAAGGTATGGATGAAACAACTTTGCTGTCGATACAAAACCTTGAGGTGAACTTTTACACCCAGCGCGGAGTCGTGCGGGCGGTACGGGATATCTCATTTGATATTAAAAAGGGCGAAACTTTGGCTCTGGTTGGGGAATCGGGCTGCGGTAAATCGGTTACCGCCCATTCTATCAACCAACTGATACCGATGCCTCCGGGGAAAATCGACGCCGGAAAAATATTCTTTGAAGGGCGCGATCTGCTCACTCTGTCCGAGAGGGAAATTCGTAAACTTCGCGGTCAGCGCATCTCTATGATTTTTCAGGAGCCGATGACCAGCCTGAACCCGGTATTCAAGGTGGGTGACCAGATAGCCGATGTATTTCTCACCCATCAGGATATTACTAAGGCAGAAGCCCGTCAGAGGGCACTTGAACTGCTAACCCTGGTAAAGATACCTGCCCCGGAGAGCCGGATAGACAGTTATCCCCACCAGCTTTCCGGAGGAATGCGGCAACGGGTGATGATTGCGATGGCCCTGGCCTCGCCGGATCCCGGCCTAATGATCGCCGACGAACCGACTACCGCGCTGGATGTAACCATCCAGGCTCAGATTTTGGACCTGCTGGCCGATCTGAAGCAGGAGGTTAGTATGTCGGTGCTGTTGATTACCCATGATATGGGAGTTGTGGCCGAAACCGCCGACAGGGTGGTGGTAATGTACGCCGGACGAAAAGTGGAAGAGGCCAGTGTATACGACATTTTTGAAAAACCCTCCCACCCTTATACCCTGGGACTGCTCAATTCTCTGCCCTCCAACGAGAAATACCGGGGGGCGAAGCGGCTGGAGGCGATACATGGCACGGTACCGGACCTGCTGACTATTGGCGACTGGTGCCCCTTTGAAAACCGCTGCACCTTTGCAATTGATGAGTGTCGTCACAGTTTTCCCGAAGCAACCTCGATAGGAGAAGGGCATATGACCTGGTGCCATAGGGTTGAAGAAGTGATCAAAAAGAGGAATAACGCGTAACAATATGGAAAATTTACTGGAAGTCAAAAATCTTAAAACCCACTTTACCATGCCCACAAAAAAAATAGGCGCCCCAAAGCCTATACTTAAAGCGGTGGATGATGTCAGTTTTAATGTACATCGGGGTGAGGTGCTGGGAGTAGTCGGCGAATCCGGTTGCGGAAAGTCAACCCTAGGGCGTACGGTACTGCGGCTGGAGAATAAAACCTCCGGTGAGGTCAGCTACGAAGGCCGCGATATATTCGAGCTGGATAAGGCTGAAGTAAAGCATCTGCGTACTCAGGCGCAGATGGTGTTTCAGGATCCCTACAGTTCTCTCAATCCGCGGAAAAAAATCAACAGTTTGCTGTCTCAGCCCCTGCGTATTCATACCGATTTGTCACCGGCAGAGAGAACCGAAAAAATTGATAGTATCATGGAAGAGATAGGTCTGAACCCCCGTTACAAGAACCGGTTTCCCCATCAGTTTTCCGGCGGACAGCGACAGCGTATCGGAATTGCCCGTGCCCTTACCCTGGATCCCGAATTTATCATCTGCGATGAAGCTGTGTCGGCTCTGGATGTATCGGTCCAGGCGCAGATTCTAAACCTGCTGCTGGACCTACAGGACAAGCACCACTTTACCTATCTGTTTATAGCCCACGATCTGGGAGTAGTAGAGTTTGTTTCTACCCGCATTATGGTGATGTACCTCGGCAAGGTGGTCGAGTTTGCCCAGAAGGAAGAGCTGGTGGCCCATCACGCTCATCCGTACACTAAAACCCTTTTTACGGCCTTTCCCACCACCGATCCTCACGCCCGGGAGACTAAGAAGAGAGTGGTGATGGGGGATGTGCCCTCACCGATCAACCCTCCGGCGGGTTGTCATTTCCACCCCCGCTGCCCCCATGCAATGGATATCTGCTCTAAGGAGTATCCTGAGAT
>JAGYOC010000210.1 GCA_018399795.1 Dehalococcoidales bacterium | reverse complement strand
GATTATATCCTATTTTTTTAAGCCGGTTACTGTTACGTTCATCTACACCATTTTCATGGCCACCAACATAGGCCGAAAGCGCAAACAGGGCAGCGGTTTTGCCCATGATCCGACGATGATACTCTTTGAAACTGGTTGTGTAAAAAGTAAATGTATTGTGCTGCCGTATTTCGCTTTCGCAGATCGAGTTCACAATTCCAGCTATATAACGGCCGGTTTCGATATCGGTGTCTTGCGAGGCTATCTGAAAACTGCGGGTAAATAGAAAATCGCCGAGTAACACAGCTGTACGCGGATCAAACCGTGTGTGCAGTGTAGGGATTCCCCGTCGAGTAGGTGCTTTATCGATAATATCATCATGCACCAGGGTTGCCATGTGCAGCAGTTCGACAGCGGCCGCTAAGCGCTGGGTTGAACTTTTATTTTCAGGTTCAATATATCTAGAACCGGCATCTTCAGAACCAAAGCGCGCAGCGAGTATAAGTAAGGCCGGCCGCAGCATCTTCCCGCTGTTTTCAACTAGCTCGGTAAGAGCCTCCTGTATAAAGGGGGTGCTGGAGCTCAGTTGGGTGCGGATTATTGACTGCACCTGGCGAAGATCTTCAGTAATAGATATATCTTGATACAGTGTATCAACCATTCGGGGTCCTTTAATGTAAACTCTGCAGGACGGGTATTTCCACTAAAGGGAAATGAGTTGGAAATACCCGCTGCCGAGCTGTAATGGCCAGTATAGAGTTACTCTTTAATTACCGGCTCGCCATCATAAAGATGGGTTTTTTGGGCCAGCTTAGTGCTGTTCCATTGATGCTTCAACCAGGGCATTACCCAGTGATCCAATCCGAATCCGCGACCGGCACCGCCCAACATCACGATGGACACCATTATATACCATAGCAGTTCGGGGTTTCCCCAGCCGGAGAAAATAAACATGATACTAAATCCGATGGAGACAACCGCTGCGGGGAAGGTAAGCAATCCGCCGATAAGGGCTAAACCAATTGCAACTTGTCCCAGAACCACCGCCGATTGAAGAAGGAAGGCCAGTAAAGGAGAGGCGCTTAGCACGTTCTCTGCAAACCAGGTGTATATTCCAAGGGCTTCCATAAGCGGTTCGCCGTACTCGGCGGCACCCTCTGCGGCTCCTTCTGCAGCAGCTCCGGTAGCAGCGGATCCGGCATCAGCTCCGGTTGCGGCAGAAGCTGCATCTTCAAAAACTACACCAGGAAGCTTAATAGCTCCGGTCCATACTTCTGCCAGACCGTTGTCTCCGGGGTTTAACCATCCATCGCCGATGTGCTTAATGCCTTCGTAAAGCCACTTCCCACCCAAGAACAGGCGCAAAGGAACGGTCCAGTAGATAGGTACCTTAGCTGCTAAATGACCGCCGATAAATGAACGACGCTCTTTAATAGTAAAAAACTCATGCTGCAGATAGCGCCAGACCGCATTTACACCGGCAATGCCAAACAAGTAGTGCAGGTTGATCATGTGCTTCATTGCCATGGCTAACATACCCGACATTGACATTCCGACCACATGGGCTACACCGTAGCGTCCGCCGATACTGACCATAAAGCCATGATAGTTGGGTTTGAACTTTTTGCGTTCTTTCTGTTCAATATCGGCAATGATATTTTCTCCTGCAACCTCTCCGGTCTGCAGTGCAGTCTCGACGATTTGGGGCACCACTTTCTCGTTATCGAGGTACCAGATGATATCACCGACCAGATATACATTTGCATGGTCAACCGACTTCATCTCTTCATCAACCAGGATTCGGCCCCGTTCTCCAACAATGTAGCGCTCGTCTTCTTCCAGGCGGCAGCCGGACATACCGTGGATTCCCTCTGAAGAGGCATAGGAGCACTCTCCTTTGGCGGTTTGACCCTTGGTGAGAGGTATTCGGGCGGTAAACTCCGATCCGTGAATACCGCAGGTCCAAATAAAAGTATCCGTG
>JAGYOC010000209.1 GCA_018399795.1 Dehalococcoidales bacterium | reverse complement strand
TGACTTCGCCTACGGAAAACGGGGTGAAGTTGTAGTGGTGCATGAAGCGTTTCGTCTCCTCGATGCCCAGCCCGTCAATCCGCTGTTCCTGCCTGGTCGAGCCCAGTGTGCTGATGGTTAGGACCTGTGTCTGGCCGCGGGTAAACAGCGCCGATCCGTGAGTTCGGGGCAGGACACCCAGCTCGCAGCTCAGGGGGCGAATTTCGCTCAGAGCACGCCCGCTGATGCGCTGTGACCGCTCCAGGATATTGGACCTTATTCTGGACTTCATTTCCGCTTCGAAGGCGGATGAGATTTCTTTTTCTGTAAACATCTCTGCCAGCGCCTGGCAGACCTCGTTTTTGAGGTCTTCGAGTGCGCGGTTCCGCTTTATCTTGTCTGGTTCGGCGAGGGCTGTATCCAGCCTTTCACCGGTTGCCCTGGCGACCGTGGGCTTTAGCTCGGGGCTTTCGGTGGGTGTGGGCATATCTGCCTTGGCCTTGCCGCAGGCCTCGTGGAACCTGTCCTGAAGCTCTATAATCGGCTGGTTGGCCCGGTGTCCGAACTCAATGGCCTCAATCATGGTGTCCTCGGACACCTCGGATGCCCCTGCTTCCACCATGACCACGGAGTCGCGGGTGCTGGCGACGACAAGGTCAAGCTTGCTCTCTTCGAGCTGGGTCAGGGTGGGGTTCAGTACCATATCGCCTTCGATGTAGCCTACCCGTACGGCGCTGACCGGCCCGGCAAACGGTACCTCCGATACCGATAACACTGCCGAGCCTCCGATGACGGACAGGATGTCGGGGCTGTTTTCCTGGTCTGCGGAAAGGACGGTAACGATTACCTGTATATCCCGCCGCCAGTCCTTAGGAAGCAGAGGGCGCAGGGGCCGATCGGTAAGCCGGCAGGCCAGTATCGCCTCCTGGCTGGGGCGTCCCTCGCGCCGGATGAAGCCGCCCGGAATTTTCCCGGCAGCATATAGCCTTTCTTCATAATCTATGGTCAGGGGGAGAAAATCCGTCCCTTCCCGGGGCTCGCTTGAGGTGCAGACGGTAACCAGTACCACAGTGTCGCCGTAGCGAATTGTGGCGGCGCCTTCTGCCTGCCCGGCGAGCTTCCCGGTCTCGATAACAAGGGTTCTCCCGCCTACATCACACTGAAAAAGTTGACTTTCGTTCAATCCAAAATCCCCTTGTTATCCTTATTTTCTCAGCCCGAGCTGGGCAATCAGCTGCTGGTAGCGTTCCTTGCTTTCCCGGCTGAGGTAGGAAAGTAATCTTCTCCTCTGCCCGACCAGCTTGAGCAGACCCCGCTGGGTGTGATAGTCGTGGCGGTTTTCTGCCATGTGGCGGGTGAGTTCGTTTATACGCTGGGTAAGCAGCGACACCTGAACCTCGGTGGAACCGGTGTCGTCCTCGCTGCGCCTGTATTTACCGATTAGTTCTGTTTTCTTCTCTTTGTACAAGCCAAACTCCCTTTTTCTGGAAGCAGTCGAAAAATCTGCCCCATTCTGATTTATTGTTATTATAAACGTGAAAATTATAGCATAACCACGTTTCTGTGTAAATTTTGAGAGATTGAATACCGGCGAATTTTCTATTATTGGCTTGATAAACTGGCAGGTATTATTGAAAACCAAACCCTGCTGCTGGAAGGTAACGGGGTATATGTGCTAATCTTTGATAAGAGTCCCCCGGCTTCGGGGTCTCATTGTGTCATGAATGTTGGAGTATGCCGGATTAATTTCCGCCTTCACGAAAACTGCTCCCTCAAGGGTAAAAGGCAGGTGGTCAAGTCGATTACCGGAAGGGTGAGCAGCCGCTTCAATGTCGCTGTTGCCGAGGTTGAGGACCACGACCTCTGGCAGTCAATCACCCTGGGAGTCTGCTGCGTGAGCAACAGCAAACGGCACTCCAACGAGGTCCTTTCCCGGGTGGTGGACTTCATTTCCAGGAGCCGTTTCGAAGTGGAGATGCTTGACTACGAGATAGAGCTAATCTCAGTTTGATGGCATTCCCTCCGGGTGAGGCGCACCTTCTGGTGTAGAGAGGATTATGGATACCGCTGCCTTTCTGGATTACATTACCACCCGCCCTGGCTATAACGGCCAGATTGCCCACAAAGAGCATATACCGGCGCGGGAGGCAAGCTACGGCGAGACGGAAATCCCGTTGCCGGCGAGTCTTGTTGATTGCCTCGAGCAGCACGGGTTGTTGCCCCTCTATTCGCACCAGGCTCAGGCCATAGACCAAATTCGCCGGGGTGAGAATACCATGGTTGCGACTACCAGCGCCAGCGGCAAGACCCTGTGCTACAACATCCCGGTCCTGGAGATGATAACCACGAAGCGTACCGGACGCGCTCTATACCTGTTTCCCACCAAGGCCCTGGCGCAGGACCAGCTTCATAAGCTGCGCGGCCTCTACTGTCCCGCCCTGATCGGGGCCGATGAGGCGGATACCTTCGATGGTGATACGCCGCGCGCGGAGAGGGCCTCGATAAGGAAACGGGGGCGGATATTAATGACCAACCCGGATATGCTCCACCTGGGCATATTGCCCAACCACGCCAACTGGGCCCGACTGCTCGGGCAGCTCAAATACGTGGTGATAGACGAGGCGCACAATTACCGGGGCGTTTTCGGCTCGCAGGTCGCCTGTGTTATGCGCCGGCTGCGCCGCCTCTGCCGCCTTTACGGCTCTGACCCCACTTTCATACTTTGCTCGGCGACGATAGCCAATCCTCTGGAGCATGCCGCGGGGCTGGTCGGGGTGGAATTCAGCCTGGTCGAAGGCGATGGCTCTTCGCATGGCGAGAAGGAGTTCGTTTTCTGGAACCCTCCCCTGATTGATGAGGCGAAGAGCGTGCGCCGCAGCGCCAACAGCGAGGCTACCGAGCTATTTACCGCACTGGTGAGTCAGCATACCCGCAGCCTTGCCTTTGCCCGTACCCGGCGGCTTACCGAGCTCGTCTACCTCTATTCGCAAAAGCGCCTGGCCCGGGCCAGCCCCGGCCTTGCTGAGAGAATCAGGCCCTACCGCGCTGGCTATCTCCCCGAGGACCGTCGCCGTATAGAACGGCAGCTATTCAGCGGGGAACTCCTGGGTGTGGTGGCTACAAATGCCCTCGAGCTGGGGATAGATATCGGTGAGCTGGAGGCCACCGTGCTCACAGGGTACCCGGGCAGCATCGCCAGCACCTGGCAGCAGGCGGGCCGCAGCGGCAGGGGTGAGAAAGAGTCGATGAGTTTCCTGGTTGCGATGGATAATCCCCTCGACCAGTACCTTATGCACCACCCCGAGCACTTTTTCACCAGGAGCTTTGAAAATGCCCTGGTCAACCCGGACAACCCATATATACTCGCCGACCATCTGCTCTGTGCCGCCTGGGAGCTGCCGCTTACGGGGAGTGACGGGCGGTTTTTCGGTGATACCCTCCGTGGGGAAATGGAGGAACTGGAGGAGAAGGGCTATCTGCGCAAACGCCGGGGCAGGTGGTATCTCTCGCCTTCGGTCAGGTATCCTGCCGGGTCGGTAAATATCCGCTCTACTGGCGGTGAAGGCTATTCCGTTATCGACGGCCGTACCGGCTCCCTTATCGAGACGGTGGAAGCGAGTGTGGCCTTTTTCCAGATACATCCCGGTGCCATTTACCTCCACCAGGGAGAGTCCTACCGGATAACCAGGCTCGACCTTCCCGGCCGTACCGCCTATGCCGAGCCGACCGAGGTTTCCTACTATACCCAGTCGAAGGATATCACCGATCTGCATATTACCGGGGTTATGCGCAGCAGGACCTGCGGCAGGGTAAATGTATTTCTGGGCACAGTGGATGTCACCACCGCCGTGGTCGCCTTCAGAAAGAAGGCTCAGTTCACGGAGGAGGTGCTTGGCGAGGAGCCGCTCGATTTGCCTCCGCAGAATTTTGCCACGGTGGCATTGTGGTTCGACCTGCCTGCAGGTGGGTTGGTCAGGCTGGATGAGGGGGGGCTTGACCCTGCGGGCGGGCTGCACGCCATCGAGCATGCTGCGGTGGGGATGTTGCCCCTTTTTGCCCTCTGTGACAGGAATGATATTGGTGGGGTTTCCACCCTTCATCATCCCGATACGGGCCGGGCCCAAGTGTTCATTTATGATGCCCACCCCGGTGGTATAGGTATTGCCGAGAAGGGTTTTGACTTGATGGGCCAACTGTGGCAAACTACATTCACAGCAATCAGCGAGTGCCCCTGCCAGGAGGGCTGTCCGGGCTGTATACAATCGCCCAAGTGCGGCAACAATAATCGACCCCTTGATAAGCGTGCCGCTCTGTTGCTTCTGGAGGAACTTCTGGCGGAGGGGTAGCCCCCAGAATAGAGAAAGAATTAGCAGGTAATGATAGAAATCGGTGTCGACCCGGTTGCCTTTACCATAGGCACCCATGAAGTCAGGTGGTACGGCGTTATCGTTTCCATAGCGGTTGCCGTAGTGGTACTCTGGGCATACCGTCACGTTACGAAGATAAAGGATACTCTTGCCGCTCCCCCAGATATCATGCTGGCGCCGGTTGGCATTGCATGCGGTATAGGCGGTGCCAAGCTGGTCCACGTCTGGGAAAGCTGGCACTACTATGTGGAGCACCCGGCGGAGATATTCAGCGGTGGAGGGCTTGCGATATACGGGGGCATCATCGGTGCTACCCTGGGTATATGGCTCTATATACGATTCAGCAACCGGGGCAGGGAAGCAATCCGCGACTTTTTTGCCGTTACCGATTTTATCGCTCCGGGTATTATACTGGCTCAGGCTATTGGCAGGATAGGCTGTACCATAAATGGCTGCTGCTACGGAAATCAGGCTGCGGAATGGTTACCCTGGAGCGTGGTGTATACCCATCCCAATAGTTACGCTCCGCTCAATATACCAGTTCATCCGACCCAGGTTTACGAGATAATATTTGCCCTCGCCGCTTTCGGTATCCTGCTCAAGCTGGTGGGTCGGCTCAAACCGCCCGGCTCGGTTTTCCTGGTCTATCTGATAATGTATTCTGCCTGGAGAATTGGGGTTGGGTTCTGGCGTTACGCCGATGCCTACTTTGCCTTCGGGCTGAGCCAGGCTCAAATAATCTCGATCGTGGTTCTGGCGGGGAGCCTCTTCATTTATCTCTACCGCCGCAAACGATACGTTGACGAATTGAACCAGTCTGTTTAACTGAACTATGAAAAGAGGCGCCCCGAAAGGCGCCTCTTCATTTGAGTGGACATAACGATGGAATTTTATCCGTTCCGCTGATTCTAACCCCGCTTATGTGCAGGTCAGTGCGGTAAAATACACGGGAATAGGCCGCGAATGGCCGATATTATTTAACCCTGCCGCTTCTTCTTCGCTTGGCATTCTTCTTTGCCTTCAGCCGAGCAGCATCCCTCTTGGAGAGGAAATAGCGGTGGGACTTCGCCTCGCGAAGAATCCCCCCCATCTGCACGGCTCTCTGGAATCGCCTGAGCAGGGAATCCTGGCTTTCGCCTTCACGTACTGTAACTTCTAACGGCATAACACTCCAAAATCCGACCAGCACAAACAACACTGACATTGCCACGTTGTTACAGGATAGCGGGCCGAAATATTATCTATTTATCCCCTCTGTTTAATTTTACTGTAGCACTCGCTACAGTAGACCG
>JAGYOC010000208.1 GCA_018399795.1 Dehalococcoidales bacterium | reverse complement strand
TGCAGGGCTTGGACGGCGGGTTCCCACAATCGCAACCGCCGGTCGGTCCTGCTTTGGAAGGGTTCCGCGGATATACAGCATATACGGGGAATCGGGCATCTCCCGCAGTAACGGCGGATATTCACGGTCCCAATAGCTGACAGCCCGTGCTCCGGAACGCTCCACATCCTCGGCAATTTTCCGGGCTCTGCGGACCAATTCGGCATTGGCAGGATTATTATAAGAGATTCCCTGTGTAGTCATCTGTATCATTTCAAAAAGACTTGTCTGTTCAAACTCCTCTATGGAAGAAAAGTAGAATCCTAAAGAGATGCGGTCTTTGGGTTTAATACCCTTTATGAGGCTTATGGCGATGGAAAGAATGTCAGCCATTATAACCTCCCCCCAGAAGCTGGTCCCGGTTTTCCCGGGCCCGCTGCTGCATAGATGCATCTTCAGTCTCTTCTATTATCTGATCGTAAATCTCGATTGCCTCTTCATAGCGATTCTGAATAACCCGTATCGCCGCGAGGAGGAAACGGGTCTTCTGACTGCCGGGGCGAACATCAAGAGCACGCTGCACATACTCCTCAGCCTCCAGAGCCCGGTCAAGTTCAAAGATGTAGAGTACCGAAAGGGCATATAAAGCCTCGAAGTAGTCGCTCTTTAGTTCAACTGCCCGCTGATAGTGATAAGCCGCATCTTCTAGTCGGGACAATCGCAGGGCCTCATTCTCCTGCGCTCCTGCTGTCTGTGCACTGGATAAGCCAGTATAATACTGAACCAGGTGGTTATTGGGGTATATCTCCAGAGATTTGAGAAAATACTCCCGGGCCGGACCGTACATCTCCTGGTCCATGTACTCAAGGGCGAGCATCTTATAGTAAATGCCCAGCTTTCCCGTCTTTTCAACCAAGTCCTGAACTTCATCTGAGAAACGTTTTACATGATCCTCCAGATCGGCAACTCGCTGAGTATCAACCTCTTCACCACTGTACTGACCTGTTTCGGTATCCATCAATCTATTGAGGATTCTCTTTTGCTCTTCGTTACACCCAGTAAACACAACCGCCGCCGCAACTACTAGAACGACTACCGCTTTTATACGCATCATGAGTCATACCTCCTAGTACTACTAGAGGGGGAACCTTGCTCCGGGGCTTCAGAACCTCGCGGATGTAAAGCAGCATGTACCTGCCGCAGCTCCTCATTCTCTACATGGGTATAAATCTGTGTAGTTCCAATATCCGCATGCCCCAGGAGGGCTTGTACCGACCGCAAATCGGCTCCACCCTGAAGCAAATGGGTAGCAAAGGAGTGTCTCAAAGTGTGTACCTTGGCTTCTATCCCTGCCCTTCCACAGATCTGCTTAAACCTTTTCCAGATTCCTTTTCTGGAGAGGGCAGCCCCCCGCATACTCAAAAACAGACTATCCTCGATCCGGTCACGTTTTAACATATGCGGTCGTGAGAGCTGCAGGTACTGTCTAATCCAGTAGACGCCATGATCCCCTACCGGGACAATCCTCTCCCGGTTGCCCTTTCCATGCACCCGGGCTACACCCTCGGCGAGAAAAAGAGAACCGACCTTTAGATCTGCGGCCTCGGAGATTCTCAAACCGCAGGAATAGATTAATTCAAACAATGCTCGATCCCGCAGCCCATAATGGGTATCCAATGGGATTGCCTTGAAAAAGGCCTCAATTTCTTCACGGGTCATTACATCCGGAAGGGGTGCCGAGCGGCGGGGCGACTCAATTTGCCCGGCTGGGTTATCAGCCCGATACTCCTCCTGCAGCAGGAATTTGAAAAACGAGCGCAAGGCGCTTATCGTTTTTGCCAAAGTGCGATGATCAACACCACCCTGCCGACGATAGGTAATAAAATCGAGCAGATCGAGTGTCTGCACACTCTCCAAACTGTATTCAGCATCAGTGCACCATTCAGAGAGGAAACGGATCTCCCTCATATAGGTTTCGCGGCTCAGAGGGGCAACCTGCGCCGTAGAACTGAGGAAATCTTCGTATTCTCTCAAGAGCACCCGGTTCTCCATGCTTACTGCTCGTTCTCCCCCGAGGCCTTTTTGCCTCGCAGGACCGTTGGTATCCCTAAATCGTGATCACCGGAATTACGGCCGCTGAGAAAGCCACCAGAGGTATTGCGATTCAGACCCTTCTGCAGATTCAGCCACTCTTTATACTTAATGATTTCATCCTGTGGCTCCTGGGATACCTCTTCATCTACTGTTACCGCCTGACTGTGAAATCCGGTAGCAACAACAGTCACCTTCACCTCGTCTTCCAATTCACTTTTAATCGACTGCCCGGGAATAATCAGAGCATCATCATCTGCATTGGCAGTAATGATTTTCACTACCTCCTCATACTCGCTTAGCGATAAATCCTCTCCACCGGTTACATTGACTAAAATTCCCTTGGCTCCCTCGATATGAGCATCTTCCAAAAGGGGATTATTGATGGCATTGGTCGCAGCATCTACCGCCCGGTTATCACCGTGCCCTACGCCAATCCCCATTAGGGCATCACCACGGCCTTTCATAATTGTCCGCACATCAGCAAAGTCTATATTTATCTCGCCCGGCTCAGTAATCAGCTCCGAAATACCC
>JAGYOC010000207.1 GCA_018399795.1 Dehalococcoidales bacterium | reverse complement strand
ATTGATATTCGCGAGACGAAGCTTGGACCGGAAAAGCTGACCCGAGATATTCCGAATGTGAGTGAAAAAGCGCTGGAATACCTGGACGAAGAGGGGATTACCAGCATAGGAGCCAAGGTGAGTTCCGGATCGATTCTGGTGGGGAAGGTTACGCCTAAGTCGGAGACCGAGACTACACCGGAGTTTAAGCTTTTGAACTCCATCTTTGGTGAAAAGGCAAAAGAAGTAAAAGATAGTTCCCTGCGGATTCCCCACGGAACCGAAGGGACCGTAATAGATGTGCAGCGCCTCAAGCGCTCGGAAGGCGATGATCTGTCGCCGGGTGTAGATGAGGTGGTGAAAGTACTTATAGCCACTAAGCGAAAGTTGAGGGAAGGTGACAAGATGGCCGGTCGGCATGGAAATAAGGGTGTTGTTGCCCTGGTGCTGCCGGAAGAGGATATGCCGTACATGAACGACGGCACTCCCTTGGACCTCTGCCTTAACCCTTTGGGTGTTCCATCGCGAATGAACCTTGGTCAGCTGCTTGAAAATGAGCTTGGATGGGCGGCTTTGGCACTGGATGAATGGTACGATACTCCGATCTTTCAGTCTGCTACCCCGGAGATGATCTCCGAGAAGCTTAAAGAGGCAGGTTTGCCGGCTAATTCCAAAACACCTATACGGGATGGCCGTACTGGTGAATTATTTGAGAATGAAGTGTTTGTAGGACTGATGTACATGTTAAAGCTGCACCATCTTGTCGACGATAAGATGCATGCCCGCTCAACCGGCCCCTACTCACTGGTTACTCAGCAGCCATTGGGTGGTAAGGCACAGTTTGGTGGTCAGAGACTTGGAGAGATGGAGGTCTGGGCCCTTGAAGCCTATGGTGCCGCAAATACACTCCAAGAACTGCTCACTATTAAATCTGATGATATGAACGGCCGCTCCAAGATTTACGAAAGCATTGTAAAGGGAGAGACGGCTACCAGCGCAGGGGTTCCAGAATCGTTTAATGTACTGGTACAGGAATTGCGGGGTTTGGCTCTGGATGTAACTATCTACGATTCCAAGGGCAAGCAGATTCCGTTAACTGAACGAGACGAGGAGCTGATCAATCGAAAAGGGAGCCAGTTCTAGGCAGGAGTATTATCATATGAGAGATATTCAAGATTTCGATAATATAATGATAAAACTTGCTTCTCCGGAGCAGATCAGAGCATGGTCGTACGGAGAAGTGAAGAAACCGGAAACAATAAATTACCGTACTCTGCGGCCGGAAAAGGATGGGCTCTTTTGCGAGCGAATTTTCGGTACCACCAAGGAGTACGAGTGTTACTGTGGAAAGTTTAAATCTATCCGCTATAAGGGAGTAATCTGCGACCGTTGTGGAGTCGAGGTTACACACTTCAAGGTTCGTCGTGAGCGGATGGGACATATTGAGCTGGCCTCGCCGGTTTCTCACATTTGGTATTACCGTTCGGTTCCGTCTCGTATGGGGCTGCTGCTCGATCTCACTATTGCGGCTCTGCGGTCGGTACTGTACTACGAAAAATACATTGTAATCGAGTCGGGGGACACCGACCTGAAAGCGATGGATCTTCTTTCTGAAGAAGAATATATGGATGCCCGAGAGCGCTACGGTATGAGCTTTACCGCCGGAATCGGTGCAGAGTCAGTACGTACCCTGCTGGAGCAAATCGATCTAGATCTTCTTTCCGCTGAATTGCGGGGGAAGATGATCGAGAAAGGTGCGAAAGCGGATAAACGGCTACTCAAGCGAATTGAGATTGTGGAAAACTTTCGAGATTCCGGGAATCGTCCGGAGTGGATGATCCTGGATGTAATCCCGGTTATTCCACCGGAGCTGCGGCCGATGGTACAGTTGGATGGGGGACGCTTTGCCACATCCGACCTGAACGATCTGTACCGCCGTGTAATCAATAGGAACAACCGGCTAAAGCGGCTTATGTCGCTGAATGCCCCTGATATCATCATTAGAAACGAAAAAAGGATGCTTCAGGAAGCGGTGGATGCTCTGTTTGATAACTCGAAGAAAAAGCGAGTTGTGAAGGGTGCCTCTAACAGGCCCCTGAAGTCGCTATCGGATATGCTGAAGGGAAAACAGGGACGGTTTCGACAGAACCTGCTGGGAAAACGTGTTGATTATTCAGGACGCTCGGTAATTGTTGTTGGCCCGGAATTGCGGCTGCATCAGTGCGGTCTGCCGACCAAAATGGCTTTGGAGTTATTCAAGCCCTTTATTATGAAGAAGTTGGTCGAGCGCGATGTAGTTTATAATATAAAGAAGGCGAAGACCCTGGTAGAGCAGGAGACACAGGAAGTGTATGCGGTACTGGATGAAGTTGTAAAAGAGCATCCGGTCTTCCTAAACCGTGCGCCGACCCTCCACCGCCTTGGTATTCAAGCCTTTGAGCCGGTACTCACAGAGGGAAAGGCTATTAAATTGCATCCTCTGGTCTGTCATGCGTATAATGCCGACTTTGATGGTGACCAGATGGCCGTGCACGTGCCCTTAACTCAGGCTGCTCAGTTGGAATGCTGGACCCTGATGCTCTCTTCAACGAACCTGCTTGATCCCGCCAATGGTGCGCCGATTGTATTCCCGTCTCAGGATATGGTGCTTGGAATTAACTATCTTACACGTATCCGCGACGGTCAGCCGGGGCATGGTAAGCATTTTGTGAAGTTTGATGAAGCCTTGCTTGCTTTAGAGGCAGGGTCTATTAGATATAATACAAGAATTAAAGTCAAATTTGACGGAGAATGGGCCGATACCAGCGTCGGGCGTATCATATTTAACGAAGAAATGCCCGAAGAGGTTGAGTTTGTAAATAAACAGTTAGGTGACAAAGAGTTACGAGCTCTGGTGGGAAAGGCGTATAAGGAGCACGGGCCAGCTGTAGTTGTTCGAATGCTCGACTCCATAAAAGATGTCGGCTTTCGCTACGCTACCCTGTTCGGAGCCACTATCGGTGTTGATGATGTAGTCATTCCTGAAAAGAAGAAAGAGATGATAGACGCGGCCAACCAGCGGGTTGTGGAGATCCAGAATCAGTATTTGCAGGGCCATATTACTCAGGAAGAGCGCTATAACCGTGTAATTGAGGTCTGGAGTAAAACCAATGAAGATCTGACTGCGGAGTTGATGGAGCTTCTGAAAAAAGACCGCGATGGTTTTAACCCGGTATACTTAATGGCCGA
>JAGYOC010000206.1 GCA_018399795.1 Dehalococcoidales bacterium | reverse complement strand
CTACCTGCGTCACCAGATTCCCGAACTGATAATAGGACACTTTACGCATATCCCCTGGCCGGCGGCCTGCTACTGGAGATTATTGCCGGCCTATATGAGACATGCGGTATTGAGGGGCTTATGTGCTGCCGATATCGTTGGTTTGCAGACTTCAATCGATGTTCATAATTTCATCCACTGTTGCCAGTGCTGTATTGAAGAGGCAAAGGTGGATTATTCCCGGAATACGGTCCTGATAGACGGGCATCTCACCCGGGTCAAGGCATATCCGATATCAATTGATACCGCGGGAATCAGAAAGCTGGTTTCATCAAGCAGGCTACAGGATTACGAGAAAAAGCTGACCGGGCTATGTGGCAAACAGACAATAATACGGGTTGACAGAGCCGAACCGAGTAAGAATATCATTCGTGGTTTCAAGGCATTTGACAGGCTTTTGGAACGCCATCCTCAGTTACGGGGGCAGGTAAGGTTTATTGCCTTTCTCGTCCCTACCCGTACTCACCTGAGGCCGTACCGCCGTTATATGGAAGAGACCATACAGCTGATAAAAGCAATAAATAGCCGGTACGCGACAAGTGATTGGTATCCCATTGATTTTTTTTACGAGAATAACTATATTCAGGCTCTGGCAGGTATGAGGCTCTATGATGTTTTGCTGGTTAACGCTGTCATTGACGGAATGAATCTGGTGGCCAAGGAGGGCCCCACGGTAAACGACCGTGACGGGGTCCTTGTTCTTTCCGAATCGGTTGGTGCTTGTGAGCAACTGGCCGAGCATGCCCTGACCGTGGCACCCGCTGATCTGGAGGGAACGATGGATGCCCTTTACTCTGCCCTCGTAATGTCACCGAAAGAGAAGAAGAGTCGGGCTCAGGCTCTGAAGCGATCCATCGATAAAGAAGACATACACAACTGGCTCATGTGCCTGCTCGGAGATGCGGCTGGCCTTATTGAAGGCCGGTCTCAGTCATCCACCTGAGAAAGCGCTCGACATCGCCTACTTCTTCCAGTATGAAATCTGCTTCTGCACTGATCTCCTCCGGAGTACCAGGCCCGGTGATGCCGATAGCAATTCCCTGGAAATGCCAGTCAGTGACGAGTGTGTGTATGGCGCGGAAGGCGTCGATGTCCGTATAGTCATCGCCAAAGTATATGCAACCCCGCAACCGGTATTCTCTTATCAGGTCGACAGTGGCGCTGCCCTTATCGGCGTTTATCATTGGAATCAGGCTCAGTGACCTCTTCCCCCTGATGATTCTCAGGCTTTGGGCGGTGGTGGAGGCTTGCAGGATTTTCAGGATTTTTTGCTCCATCTGCTCTGGCTTTGGCGCAAGGCGGTAGTGAATGGTGGCTGTTATCCCCTTGTTCTCGAAAATGATGCCCTCTTTCGGGAGTAGCAAATCCAGTTCTGCCAGTATTTCCTCGATAACATTTGGGTAATCCATGCTGCTGGCATGAAATTCTGGCTCACCCTCTCTCCAGCGCTCCAGACCGTGGTTGCCAATGTACAGTATACCGTCTACCCCTATCATTTCCCTGATCTGGCTTACCGGTCTTCCCGAGATAGCGGCTACCAGCGCGAGGTGGTCTGATAACATGGAAAGGTAATCGCGGCATAGCTGAGACACTTTGGCCTGCTCCGGGGTAGGTGCAGTCTCACTGATGGTGCCGTCAAAATCAGTGATTAGCCCGAAAGGTCGTCTCTCGAGAATTCTCTGAATGAAGTCCAGATGGTCAAACGCATACCGCACAGCATAAAATTTAGCAGGGAACCGGTTCCGAGTCAATGTTGCAACCTGGATGGCTATTATGCGATTAAACCAGTTCGCTGAACTCGACAAATCGCTTGAGATAGGATAGAGTGTTACACGAGAAAATGAAAGCAAACGGGTTTGGTCCGCCAGTAATAGCTATAGACCTGGGTGGCACCAAAATAGCTGCCGGGGTAGTTTCCGGTGATCTTAAAATACTGGCAAGGGAAAATGGCTATACCGATGCTGGTAGTGGGGTTGATGCTGTAGTCGAGCGGATAGTCGGGCTTTGCCGCAGACTGGCCGAGCGCCTGGTAATGAATATGTCCCAGATGGGTGGAGTCAGTATCGCTGCCTGTGGGGCAATAGAACCGGCGAGGGGTTTGGTGGTCTTTTCTCCTAACCTTCCGGGGTGGTGCAATATTCCGTTGCGGGATATGGTTGCCGAAAGACTGGGCGCCGGGGCTATGCTTATCAACGATGCCAATGCGGCTGCCCTGGGAGAACTACACCTCGGTGCGGGTCGTGGCAAAAAGGAGATGATATATCTTTCGCTGGGCACCGGAATAGGCGGGGCGATTATAATCGATGGGAAGCTGTATACGGGTTCGGCTGGAAGTGCCGGGGAGGTTGGCCATATGACCCTAAATACCGGCGGGCGGAGATGTAATTGTGGCAATACCGGCTGTCTGGAAACGCTCGCTTCCGGAACTGCTATTACCAGGGATGCTATTGATCGTATCGCCGGTGGTGCCTGTTCTTCCCTTACTAAAATGGTTGGTGGGAGACTGGAAAATATCGACGCGGAGAAGGTAGCTATCGCGGCTCGGACAGGAGACCCGGTAGCTCTGGATGTCATCCACCAGGCTGCTTTCTATCTGGGATTGGGGATGGTTAATCTGGTCAATATTTTCAACCCAGAGGTGATAGTGGTGGGGGGGGGAGTGGCCGGGATGGGCGAGATGTTGCTTGGCCCAGCCCGGAAAATGGTAACGGAAAGGGCTTTCCCGACATCGGCTGAGTCGGTATCGGTGGTTGCCAGCCAGCTTGGTAATGATGTTGGCATAATTGGTGCTGCTGTTTTCGCACTGCAGAGAACGGATACTGGGGAGAAGGCGGTTTGATAAAGATTCGCAAAGCCATTATTACTGCTGCCGGTTGGGGGACGCGTTTTTTGCCCGTTACCAGGTCGCAGCCCAAGGAGATGTTGCCGCTGGTCAATAAACCGCTTATCCACTATGCTGTGCAAGAGGCAATCGATTCCGGCATCGAGCAGATTATCCTAGTGACGGCTATGGGTAAGCATGCTATCGAGGACTACTTCGACCGTTCTTTCGAGCTGGAACATGTTCTGGAGAAGAAAGGGGACAACAAGCTGCTTGAGGAAATGCGTAGGATATCCGCTCTGGCAGATATCTGTTATATAAGGCAGAAAGAGCAGCTCGGTCTGGGACATGCCGTCAGCATCGCCAGGAGTATCGTTGCCGATGAGCCGTTTGCCCTTATTCTGCCCGATGATATTATCGATGGCAGAGTACCGGCTTTGAAGCAGCTGATGGATGTTTATCGGGAGCGCGGGACCAGTGTCGTTGCCGTAGAGCGAATAGATGCGCAGGATACGATGAAGTACGGCATTATCAGCCCCGAAGAGATGGCCCCTCGTCTGCACCGGGTTCTGGATCTGATTGAAAAACCGGAGCCGGAGGATGCACCTTCTGACCTTGGTATAGTGGGAAGATATATCCTGGTTCCCGAGATATTCGATGCACTTGCTTGTACCGGCCCCGGTAGTATCAAGGAGATCCAGATCACTGATGCTATCAGGCTGTTGTTGAAGGAGCATACCGTCACCGCCTGCGAATTTGAGGGTGCGCGCTATGATACCGGTAATCCCTCCGGGTGGCTGGAAGCAAACGTGGCCATGGCCCTTACGGACCCCGATATCGGGCCGGGGTTGAAGCAGCGAATACGCAAGCTGCTCTAGATTTCCCTATCGCGTCTGAACTGCAATGGTGCGATGGGCTCCTCTTCGTTGACAGCGAATACCGCTTGGACTACAATTTCATACAATAAATCCATTTATTAGCAGAGGTTGGTCGATGATTGGTGATGAAATACGGTCGTCATATTTGAGATTTTTTGAAAAGAGGGGTCATGAAATTGTACCCAGCGATTCGCTGGTGCCGCGTGGCGACCCTACACTGCTGTTTACCAGTGCTGGAATGGTGCAGTTCCAGCCCTATTACCTGGGTGAAAAGCAGCCTGCCAATCCCCGCATGGCCTCCTGCCAGAAGTGTTTTCGGACTACCGACATAGAATCTGTCGGAGATTTGATACACCTTACCTTCTTTGAGATGCTGGGCAATTTCAGCATCGGTGATTATTTTAAGAAGGAGGCTATCAGCTGGGCATGGGATTTTGTTACCCGTGACCTGGATTTACCGCCGTCGAGATTGTGGATAGGGGTGTTTCTTGATGATGATGAGGCCTTCGATTACTGGCGGAAGGTGGGTGTTCCTGCGGAAAGAATAGTGCGGTTCGGAGAAGAGGAAAATTTCTGGGGGCCGGCTGGTGACACTGGTCCTTGTGGCCCCTGTAGCGAGATTCACTACGACCTCGGTGAGGGAGTTGGTTGTGGAAGACCGTCCTGTGGCCCCGGCTGTAGTTGCGGGCGCTTTTCTGAAATATGGAATCTGGTGTTTACGCAGTTTAATCAGCATGAGGATGGCAGCCGGACCCTTTTACCCAAATTCAATATCGATACAGGGATGGGCTTGGAGAGAATGGCCGCCATCATGCAGGGAAAGATTTCGGTATACGAAACTGATTTCTTTGCTCCCCTGATTGAGGCGGTTTCCGAGCTGTCCGAGAAAAAATACGGCCGTGATGAAGAGGAATCCAATGCCATGAGGGTACTGGTTGAGCACGGCAGGGCGGTGGCCTTTTTAATCGGCGATGGTGTTATACCGGCCAACGAGGGCCGTGGTTATGTTTTACGGAGGTTATTGCGACGTGGGGCAATGTTCGGCAGAAGACTGGCCAGCGATAAGCCACTCCTGGCTGAAGTGGCCCGGGCTACCATCGATAAAATGGGCCATGTCTATCCGGAGTTATTGCAGCGGGAGGAATTTATTGTCAAGGTTATCGAGAGCGAAGAGGCGAGGTTCAGTGAGACCTTGAGTACGGGACTGGGTTTACTGGACGATATGATTGTAGGGGTGGTGGGTAAAGATCTCAAGGTGATATCAGGTAAGGAGGCATTCAGGCTGTATGATACCTATGGTTTCCCGATAGAGCTGACCACAGAGGTCGTGAGCCGGGCTGGTCTGTCCATCGATTTGGAGGGGTTTGAGAAGGAGATGGAAAAGCAGCGGGAAAAAGCACGGGCTGCTCACAGGTTTACCAGGACTCACGGTGAATCGGCGGAGATTGATGCCGGGCGGGATATTAAGGGGACATCCTTTGTCGGGTACGATGAGTTCAAGTGCACAGCTCCTGTGGTGCGATTGGTGGTTGACAACAGGTTTGTCGACACCGTGGAAGAGGGTAGTGAAGCCAGCATGGTTCTGGAGAGAACTCCTTTCTATGGGGAGATGGGAGGACAGGTGGGTGATACCGGTGAGATAGCGGGTCCGTCGGGGAGGTTTTATGTTACCGATACCTCTCGTAGCTCACAGGATGTTATCGTACACCATGGATACGTTAGCGACGGGGTTCTGGAAACCGGTGATGTGGTGGAGGCTATGGTGGATGAGCAAAGAAGGCTTGATATTGCGCGTAACCATACGGCAACTCATTTGCTCCAGCTTGCTCTGCGAGAGGTTCTGGGTGAACATGTCCATCAAAGGGGGTCACTGGTGACTCCGGATCGGCTCCGCTTCGATTTTTCCAATCTTAAAGCGCTGACGAGAGATGAGATAGGCCGGGTAGGCCATATTGTCAACAAACGGATTCGGCAGAACCTGAGGGTATATAGCGAAGAGCTTCCATATAGCGAAGCTATCAAGGAAGGAGCCGTAGCTCTTTTCGACGAAAAGTATGGGGACGTGGTGCGTGTCGTCAAGATAGGCGATACGGTGGTAAGTGCCGAGCTATGTGGCGGTACCCATATAGATTACACCGGAGTAATGGGCTTCTTTCAAATTACGGGAGAGAGCAGTATCGGGTCCGGCTTGAGGCGTATTGAGGCGGTAACCGGTCGGAGTGCAGAGGAATATATCAATCGGCGCTTTTTCCTTATGGAGAGGATTGCGGATTCACTGGGTACCAAGGTGAGTGAAATAGAGAACCGGATAGTCGGGCTATCTTCTGAAGTGGAGCAAGAGCGGCGGCGATCTGCCAACCTGGAGCGCGAGCTGGCCCGGCAGGTGGCGCTATCTTTGAGGAATCAGATAGAAACAATCAATGGCGTTAATGTGCTGGCGGCAAAGGTGCCCTCCTACCGGCTGGAGGCTTTGCGTGAGCTCAGCGACCGCCTGCGTGAGGATATCGAGAGTGTGGTAATCGTTCTGGGTACGATTCATAACGATAAGCCCCTGTTTCTGGCTGCGGTAACACCCGATCTAGTTGGCCGGGGCTATCACGCCGGTGAGATAATCAAGCGGGTCGCCAGGGTTGCCGGCGGTGGTGGTGGTGGTAAAGCCCAATTTGCACAGGCTGGTGGGAAGGATAAAGGCAAGCTGGACCAGGCAATACAGCTGGTAAGGAATCTGGTCTAGAATGTACGGACTAAATGAGTGATAATATCTTTTTCTGGTTTTTCCCCTGATGGCTTTCTGGGAGGCAGGTAGAACGCGTATTTTAGGGCTTGATATCGGTGATAAAAGGATAGGGGTATCCCTCAGTGACCCCCAGGGGATGTTGGCCAGCCCCTTGACCATCATTGGCCGTCGTGACAATGAATCTGATATTCGGGCTATTGGTGAAATTGTTGGTCTGCATCAGGTAGAGCGTATTATTGCCGGTTTGCCCCTTTCCATGGACGGAGGCTTCAGCAAACAGACGGAAAAGGTAAGAGCATTTGTTGAGAGCCTGCGGTGTGGGATTAAGGTCCCGGTGGAATATAGAGACGAGCGTTTGTCAACGGTGTCGGCCAGGCGGCTTATGCGAAATGGCAGGAATAAGAAAACCGGTTATGATGACGCTGTCGCGGCAAGTATCATACTTCAGTCCTATCTTGATGAGGAAGCAGGATAGGATGTCTTATTTTGCTATCTTCCCTCTCCTGCGGATCTGCCGGATTGAGATATTGGGGGTATATAACATTGATAACACATGTGTATAATGTTGTCGTTATCTGATCGGTCAGGGCAGCTGGACTATCGTTCAAGGAGGTAGAGCGGTGACAAAGTGGTTAACTGAAGAAGAGGCCCGTGCCTATTTAGACTTGCCCGACACGGACTATCTCAATAAATATGCAAAAGCTGGTGAGCTTGCCGAGAGGCGCAGCGGTGACAGTGTTATGTTCTCCAAAGAGGAGTTGGACCGGTGGAGAAAAGATCGGAACCTGCTAACTCTGGATATGCGGGACTATATGAAGTGCCTGCATTTTGCGGTGGGAAGTTTGTATAAATACTGCTCTGTAGCTGGTTGCGCAACGAGTAATTCCTCGAATCTGGCCAAGGTAGTGGATAGCTTTATGTTGCAGAAATTGAGTGAAACCGCTTTCCAGAGGTTTATGGACAAAAAATACAAGGTCTTTATTAAATTCGAGTTCGAATTCCAGGAAGAGGCTATGGGTCAGGAAGTGACCGCGATTGCTCTGCCTGGCAAGTGGCTCCGTGTCTATAACCCTCCGCAAAAACTCAGGCTGAGTGTTAAGCCAATTGATATCGGTGACCCCTGGCTCGTTGTTTCGGAATATGAGGTGGAACGTCGGCGATATCATCCATTGATTGATGTCTATGTGGTGGTACGTATTGAGCTGCCTCCCGACCATTTGTTCCGTGTTCTTGGTGAAAGCGCTCAGTCAAAGCTTGGCCTGGGAAGAGAAGCGCCTACTCTTTCCCATTTCGATTACCTTGAGGCTGATACGGGTATTTTGAGTGGGGAAGTAATGATTCCTGAGCTTGAGGCTGTCAGGGCGGAGATTGTGGGTTATGCCTGGCTCAGCGACCTGCTCGAAGCTGGGGTTCAGCCCAGTATATGGGCACAGAAAATGCAGCCAGGCTATTACCTGCCTACGGGAAAGCTGAGGAGGGGCGATTCAGAGTGGAAAAAACTGATCGAGCTGATATAGGCCGTTGGAATAATTAACTTTACATAAAAATGCTTCTCTATAGAACAGGTATCCTTTTATGACGACCGAACTGGCATTGGCTATAGGAGTGATGATAGTAGCCGGTTTTTTTGGCGGGGAAATGGCCAAAAAGCTGAGGTTCCCCCGAATTACCGGCTATATAATCGTCGGTCTCGTCTTGAGCCCCTCGGTTATCAATCTGGTATCTCGGGCAACCATAGACAGTATGGGTATAATTACCTCTGTCGCTCTGGGTATTATCGCCTATGCTATAGGTGGCAGCCTGCGCATTGAGTCGGTCAGGAGGCTGGGCAGATGTATTGCCTGGATAACAATATTGCAGGCTCTGGCTGCCTGGCTGATCGTTACTCTGGGTGTTGTACTGCTGGCACCGCATATTCTCGGTGTTACTCAGGCTACGGTAATGCATTATTACTTCCCTCTCGCTTTTGTACTTGGGGCGATTGCATGTGCAACTGACCCGGCAACC
>JAGYOC010000205.1 GCA_018399795.1 Dehalococcoidales bacterium | reverse complement strand
GTACAGCAGTTTTACCTTTGAACTGTGTTCGGGGTCAAAGGTCTCATCAAGGTACTCCAGTACCTCCTCCACCCCGATTTGAGCACTGTTTCCAACCGAGAATACCTGAGAAAAGGTAAGCCCCTTCGGCATTCCCGCCTCCATAATGAAGACAGCGGTAGCACCGGAGCCGGAGATAAAATCGCAGCCCCGGGGGTCGAGTTTTGGAATTGGAGTAGTAAACACCCCGTTGTAGGAGGGAGTAAGTACCCCGATGCAGTTGGGGCCAATCAGGCTGCCGCCATGGGCTTCAATAATATCAACTACTTCCCGCTCTATTTCCGCCCCGGTCTCACTCTCTTCGCTAAAACCGGCCGACAGAATGATAAAGGCCTTGGTTCCCTTCTGCTCAGCGAGAGTTTTCACCGTAGCTGTACAGAGGGAGGCGGGAATTGCCAGAATCGCCAAATCGACCTTCGGTAGATCGGCACTGCTGCTGTAGGCCTTCAGCCCTTGGATTTCCGCTTCCTTTGGATTTACCGGATAGATCGGCTCTTTGAAATTCCCCGATATAAGGTTTTCAATAACCTTGCCACCCGGTTTGTGGGTATTATTCGACCCGCCGACAACCGCAATTGAGGCGGGGTTTATGAGTTCTTTGACCAGCATTGCTTCCCCCAAGTAATGTTTAGTATTCCCGTTATGACGAGCGATTTTCTTCGGCAAATTTTCGTCCGGCTTCGAGCGTGGCGATGTTGAGGTCGACAATTTCCTTTCCCTTGCGCCCGAAGCTGTAACGAATACCCTCTTTAAGTTTCTCAAAATCTATGTCCATAAACAGGGACGCAGCCCCTGCCATTACCATATTCATACCACGACTGTTTTTCAGATCCTTGGCCATCCCGTCGGCATCTATTGCCACGTGGTGGGGTACCTTGTCTACCTCTTTGAGGATCTTGTCCAGCTCGGGATAATTCGGGATGTTCTTAAAGGGGGTGGTGTTAGTCACCAGCCATCCCTGGGGTGAGAGGTAGGGAATATACCGCAGGCTCTCCATCGGTTCAACCGACAGAATAATATCGGCTGCCCCTTCAGGTACCAGATCGCTGTAGATAGTGTGGTCGGAGATTCGCAGGTGCGACTGTACATCGCCCCCGCGTTGGCTCATGCCGTGGGTTTCGGCCTGTTTGAGGTCTAAACCGGATTGCACGGCCGCATAGCCGATAACAGTTGCGATTGAGAGGATGCCCTGTCCGCCGACTCCAGCTAAAATTATATCGAGTTTCATTGCTTGCCTCCTTGTTGCTTCTGTTTCGCCCGGCGCAGCTGGGTTTG
>JAGYOC010000204.1 GCA_018399795.1 Dehalococcoidales bacterium | reverse complement strand
GATTCAGGTAGGCGTGGGACGCTGAAGCCAGGAAAAAGGAAGTGACCGATATAGCGCCGGCTTCCTTGAGCAGCACGAGGGCCGCCGGAGCGCTGAAGTGCGGCAAACTGTAGTCGGCGATAACGATATCCCAGGATTGCTCATCCAGCGCTTCTCTCATAGCCGTATCTGTTTCCACCCTCTGGTAAACAGGCTTGTAACCGCCGTGTTCCATCTCCCGCAGTAACATCTGCGTATCATCATCTGAGTCTTCTACGATCAATACCCTCAGCAGGTTATCCATTTCTTCCACTCATCTGCTCCGGCAGAGGTTCGTTCAGTACCAGCCAGTAGAGCCCTAGTTGCCGTACCGCTTCGGTGAACTGATTGAAATCTACCGGCTTGCGCACATAGCTGTTGGCTCCCAGTTTGTAGCCTGTGATAAGGTCCTGTTCTTCCCGGGAAGAGGTTAGAATAACCACGGGCAGGAGTTGAGTGCGCTCGTCTGCCCTTAACCTTCTCAGAACCTCCAGGCCGTCTATTTTGGGCAGTTTCAGGTCCAGTAGAATGAGCGCTGGCATAACGCCCGGCTCACGGTCTTTGTATTCGCCGCTGGCAAATAGATAGTCCATGGCTTCGGCGCCATCTTTCGCTACCACAATTTCGTTTGTAATATTATTTTTCTTGAAGGCACGCAGGGTCAGCGCGACATCATCGGGGTTGTCTTCCACCAAAAGGATACTCTTTTTCTCCATTTCGCTCTCCGTTTGATGTTAATGCAGGCTAAAATAGAAGGTGGCCCCTTTTCCCATCTTGCTCTCCGCCCATACCTGCCCGCCGTGCCGCCGGACGATTCTCTTTACGGTAGCCAGCCCTATCCCGGTCCCCTCGAACTCATCTTGCGAGTGCAACCGTTGGAAAGCCCCGAACAACCTGTCGGCATATGCCATATCGAATCCGACACCGTCGTCGCGGACGAAGAATACCTCTTCACCGTTAAGACGGGTGGCGCCGAATTCAATCCGGGCCTGCTCCTGTCTGCCGGTAAACTTCAAGGCATTGTCCAGCAGGTTCTCCAGGGCTACCCTGATGAGGCCGCTATCACCGACGGCGCTCAAACCGGGGGCGATGACAAGCTCCATTTTTCGCCCGTCCCGGGCCCGGTTTAGTCCGGCCAGTACCGACTCGGCCAGGGCGGTCAGGTCTACCTCCTGGTACTGCATTTCGGCTCGGCTTATCCTGGATAGCTTGAGGATGTCATCGATAAGTTGTCCCATGCGCCGGCTGGCAGCGCATATTCGATTGAGGTAATCCTGTCCTTGCTCATCGAGGCTCCCGGAGTAATCCTCCAGCAGTGCCTGGCTGAACCCGTCGATGCTCCTCAGCGGTGCCCGTAGGTCATGGGAAACCGAATAGGAAAAGGCCTCCATCTCTTTATTGCTGGCAGTGAGCTCGTTGTTTATCCTTTTTATCTGTTCAGCGTGCTTCTGGTCGGTTATGTCGGATATTACGCTGTCGAATCTGAAGATATAACCATTTTTGTCAGCAACAGGCCTCCCGTACTCTCTCACGTAGCGTATTCGCCCTGTGTCCCTATGGGCAATTCGGTATTTGCAGTCAAAATTGCCTCTGTCCCGGCAGGCTACCGCGTACATACGCATAACCCTGTCCCTGTCTTCGGAATGGACGGAATTCAACCATATCTGCCCGTCACGGTATAAATCATGGGTGGAGTAACCGGTCCATTCCTCCCATCTATCGGATATGGAAATGAGCGTGGCAGCATCATCTGGCATACGGGAGCAAACCACCTCGGGCATGCTGCCGATGAGCGTTTCGTGTTTGTCACGTATCTCCTTCATCCTCTGCTCGGCACGCTTGCGCCCGCTTATCTCCTTTTCCAGACGCTGGTTGCTCTCTCTCAGGTCATCGGCAAATGACTTCTGAAGGCTGCGGGCTTCTTCCAGCGAGCTTACCAGCCGGGTAGAAATGATTCCAATGGTGACGATTACTGCTGTCTCGGTAACGGCATCGGCTCGCCAAGGCCCCGAGATAGCCAGCGGCAACATAATAGCTCCGGCAACAATAGTGCAGGCTATGCCGCTCCTCAGGCCGAGTTTCCAGGCGGCAACGAAGATAGGAATAAGGAAGAGGGCGCGCTGAAACGACTGTCTGGGCAACCCTGCGTAGTCCTGAGGTGACAGCCACTGCAGGGAAGATATTTCAGCGGAATAGTAATAGATTGTGAAGATAGTAACAAGAGCGATTACTGCCCACAGATATCTGTTTTTCAACACTTGCCAGGTAATGTCTCCTGTTCTCTTTAACATTGTCATTTCGAATTTCCGTTCAGTTCATTGATAAACGCAAAGCCTAACACCGCAGCTATCCCTTTAGATTGGGGGCAATTTTGCCAGCGAAAGGCTTGATGGCAGCCGCAATTCAGGCTTGGTTATAATTTATCTGGTTAACCAGGTTCTTTAATTCCTTAACCTCTTTTTCGGTAAAGAGCCGCCACCCTCTCCTGTCCCGGTAGCGCGGTTCACTGGCCACTCCCTCCTTGAACCAGCGAAAGAGGGTGCTGCGGCTGATACCCAGCAGACGATAGACCTCACTGGTGCGATAGTAGGTCTGACTGTCCAGTACCACCGGCATAGTCCTTGACCTCCTCAAAATTCCTGATAATAATAACTATGCTCCTCGCAAATTCCTATCATACTACGTTCTTTCTAAACAAACCCTTAATATCAAGATTTTTATCTAAACGTTTTCTAAACAATTTCCATAATAAAAGCGCTCCACGAGTGGATCGCTTTTGGGTAATCGTATATCGCTTCATCAGGCTTTGCTGGGCTAGGGGGAATCTTTGAAAAGATAACCGATGCTGGATACGGTAACAATGTAATCGGGATTCTGCGGATCCTTCTCGAGCTTGTTACGCAGGCGACTGATGAAAACGTGCAGGAACTGCCTGTCTTCAACGTATTCCGGTCCCCATACCCTCCCCAGAAGAAGGGTATGGCTCAGAACCTTTCCGGCATTGGATACCAGTTCCTGCAGAAGCATATATTCGGTGGGGGTCAATCTGATTTCTGTACCCCGCACGGTCACCCTTCTGCGCATGAAATCAACCTTGATATCACCCTTCGCACAGGAAGATGGTTCCTGCGTAGCTTCGGGCATTCTGGAACGTCGCAGCACCGATTTTACCCGGGCGACCAGCTCATCAACGGCGAATGGCTTGGTAATGAAGTCGTCGGCGCCCAGATTCAGGCAGCGTACCTTATCCGCAATCTCACCGCGGGCGCTGAGCATAATGATCGGGACATGGACCCTATCGGTGAGCAGGCGGCATACCTCGAAGCCGTCTATCTCGGGCATGCCGATATCCAGAATAACCAGTTCCGGGGATTCCTTATCCACAACCTCGAGGGCCTCAGCCCCATCGTTTGCGGTAAGGGCTTCGCAACCCTCATTTTTCAGAATGGAAGATACGAATTTCACCACCAGTGGGTCGTCATCGGCGATGAGAACACGAGGGCGATGCATTTACAATACCCCCATCGAGCTATTATATTGAGTAGTGCCAACCTGACCCGTTATCCGCACTATACTGCTCAACATACCTGTGAATATTCAAACTAACTTAAGATATTTCATTTTCCGGCATCTGTCAACAGCCGGTAGCATCAATTGCCTTGCCAAAAGGTGTCCTCGTTTTGTAGCCGTTCTGGCTGAAGTGGGGAATCGAGATACAGATTTTGAGGACCGAGTAATACGGATTAAACCCTGTATCGGATGGGGTTCCGTTTCAATTGTTGTGCCGGCTATGGTAGTTCCTCGGTAGGTAGCTCGCTGAGCGGTATTACCTGCTCTTCTGTAACCTCAACCTCCGGAATACCGTCGGTGAAATGAGGTGAGGGAGGGGTCACCTCGTCACCGGTTTCATAGGTTTTCTCTTCAGATATGGAATTGAGCAGGGTGTACACGATGCGGAAGTTGCCCTGGTGGTTGCCGCTGTGGCCGGCGGGCCGAAAGCAGGTGATGATTTCCCATTCGTTGTAGACATTGCGTTGCCAGGTAGTGGAGTGCTTGCCTTCTGCCAGTTTCTGCCCTTCACCCTGTGCCCATTGGCTGGTAACAACCCGGAGCAGTTTTCTTGCCCTGTAGCCGCACATCGACTCCTGGTCTATAACATTATCGGGCATTGCCAGCAGGTTTTTATCGCCAGGGCTCTTGCCCTCATCCAGCTGTCTGGCCTGCTCGTTCAATACCGATATCTTTATTTCCTCCTCGTATTTCTCCAGCAGTTCCCCCAGTTTATCCAGCAGCTTTTCCCTGGTTGTCTCCGGCTGCTTCGAGGTGTCTCCAATCATGAAAACATTGGTCTGTGGTTGAGTCTGTGGCGGTGCTTCGGGAGCCGGCTGCGGTGCTTTGCTGCGTCGATAGGCGAAGAATATGGCCAGGCCGACCCCCAGAGCAATCAGGGATATATAGATTATCGGTCTGGTGTAGTCCGGCCGCCAGTTGATATTTATCGCCTTTGGGCTGTCCATGACCGTGGTGCCGCTCGACTCGGCAGCTGTCATCTTTCCACCGAATACGCCCATCACTCCCGACATAGCCACTTCACGCGTATTCAGTTGCCACTGGGCTTCACTGCCGGACCTGTGCCAGGTACCGTCAGTCGTTTCACCACCCGGATAGATCAGGGTCAACAGGTAGTAGGTGTCATAAATGGCGATGATATCCCCTGGTGTGCTGACCGTGAGGTTGAGGTCCTCGTTTCTGACTGTCTCTCCGGTGGGTAGCTGCCAGTGGGAGAAACGGTACTGGGTATCGGAGGCCTCTTCGACTCCGCCCGGGGCACTGGTTCTCAGTTCGTAGCCTTCGCTGTACCAGCCGCTGCCGGTCAAATCCCCAACCCCGGCGGGGCTGGAAGCGAATTCCAGGAAAAACTCGGTGTCGTAGTGGGCGATAACGCTGCCCGGGGCGGTTACGGTCAGGCTGAGGCTCTCGCTGCTGACTGTTCCGCCAGCCGGAAGCTGCCAGTGGGAAAAGCTGTATCTGGTGTCGGACGTCTTTTCGACTTCACCCGGAGTACTGGTGTTGAAAGCTTCGCCTTCGAGGTACCAGCCGCTATCCGCCAGGGTGATTACCCCGCCGGGGCTCGTGGTGACCTCGAGGAAGTATTCGGTATCGTAGCTGAAATGGGCATCCGGTGAGTCCTCGCTTACCTCGATACTGTCATCCTCGGCCACGTATCTGACGCTGGCATTGTTGGGATTGGAGATGGGATCGTCCACGGTTACCGTCTGACTTCCGTCGATATCGAGGTTTAAACCTACGGATTCGCCACCTCCCAGTGATGCTACCCAGTCCCCTTCGACATAGACGTTGGTTTGCCCTGAGGCCAGACTGGAGGCAACGCTGATTACCGATTCAAAAGCCCCTTCTTCAACGACGAGATTGAAGCTGTGCTGTGCCGAAAGGGTCGAGGGGGAGCTATCGGTTACCTCGATGGTAAAGCTGTATGAGCCGTAGGTATCATCGTCCGGGGTACCCCTGATAATGCCGGTGCTGGTTCTCAGACTCAGCCCATCGGGCAGGTCTCCGCTGATAATTTCCCAGCTATACGGAGTGGTACCCCCGGTAACCTGAACATGTTCGGAGTAGCTCGTGTTTTCGATGGCATCGGGCAAGCTGTTGGTGAGAAAGGAGAGGGGAGTTTGCGTGACTTCGATGCTGAAACCCTGTGCGGGCGAGGTCCCGGTGGTATCGGTTACGGTTACAAAGAAGGCATAGTCCCCTGTTGAGGTCGGTGTACCCGATATAACCCCGGTTCCGGCATCAAGCGACAGACCCGGTGGCAGTGAACCGCTGGTGATGGTCCAGGTACTGGGTGGTGATATCGGTGCGGCCACCAGGGTCGTGGTATACGAGATACCGACCTCTGCCCCGGGCAGGGTGCTGGGCATGATGGTAGGGGCTGCCAGTGCCGGCTTGCCGGCAACGAAAAAGGACCCCAGCATAACGGTCGCAGCAACCACGACCAGGCAAAGGGCTATGCTGCCTGGCCTTCTCTTTCGGGTGATCCATATTGGCCGGTTAACAAACTGCATCCTGCACCGATTATATTATAGTAGCCTGTGTCAACAATAACAATGCGCCCGATATGTAATCCTGCCGTAAACCGTATGTATCTGGCCACGCCCTCGCTTCATCACGGGCGAAATCAGGCGGTAATTCTCCCTTCCAGATCCAATTCAACTATAATCGGAAAACCTTCGATGGGGTACCGGACCAGGAGCGTCTCTGAAACATCGTCATCGGATAGGGCACCATCCCTTCCCGAAGCACCCTGTCCTGTAATTCCAGGATGTCAGCATATTCTACCTCGCAGTAACACCGGTACCAGTCCTGTATCATTGCCGCCAGTTGAAACAGGTAGTTCCTATCGCCGAAATTACGGTATTTATTCCGTAGTCCGGGGTGCTCCCGCAGCATTCTATTTGCACTGGAACCGGGGAAAGGTATCAGGCTTCCCCACTCGAACCGGTCGAGATTATCGAATTCGGAAATCCTCTTTAGAAATGAAACGGTCCTTTCCAGGCTCTCCCTGCTCTCACCCTGTACTCCAAGAACAACGCCTGCTATTACCCCGATGCGGTATTTCTGAAGCAACTCCATTGCCCTTATATTGTCCTCAACAGCCGCTTTCTTGTTCATACTCTTCAGCATCCGGGGGTCTCCCGATTCCATACCGACGAAGACGCTGACACAGCCGGTCTCCGCAAGGAGCCTGGCAGTCTCCTCATCTATATCTTCGGCATCGGCGTAGTTGGTGTAGTGTATCTTCAGTTTATCCGGTTTGGCTGCGCAGAACGACCGGAACCATTTTCTGTCTCCCACCAGGTTATCGGAGGGGTCCCAGATAAAATCTGCCCTGAATTTATCGACCAGCCCGGCAATCTCCACCCAGACAAGTCGAGGGTCTCTGAGCCTGAGATTGTAGCAGGGAATGGCACAGAATACGCAGCCGCCCTCCGGCCGTGAGCGCCACATACATCCCTTCTGGGAATAGACATTCACAGGTCTCTTGAACGGTTCGCATATGGGGTAGGAGGGGTGCTGGCTGTTTCTGAAATACGTCTCCATATCCAGAAGTTCCCGGTCCGGAGGTGGTAGCATATCCAGAGGCGGCAACATAATCGGATTCTCCCTGATATCGTGGTTGTCACGGTAAACAAGGTTCTCTATCGAATCCGGTGGTGCCCCGGCAACATATTTCGAGAAGGCCAGCTCACCGTCGTATCTGATTACGGCATCGACGAATTCATAATACTTCAGTATCTCCCTGGCGAGAGGGGTGGCTGCAGCGCCTCCCAGTATAACCCCGGCGCCCTTTTTCTTCGCGGCCCTGGCCACTTCGATGGCGTGGTCATAACCCAGTGCTGTGGTCGATATCCCGACCAGATCGGCATCTATCCTGTGCTTTACCTCGTCCAGCCCCAGGATGCTGTTACCGTCCAGAATCTCCACCTCGACACCGGGATGGTTCTGCTCGACATAGGTCGCTACGGACAGTATACCCAGGGGCTGGGGCCATCTTGCGTATTTGCCGGTGTAACCATCCCGTGTCCCCGGCGTCCCCAGCCTGGCTATATGCTGAAGCAGGGCGGCAAATATCTCGCTGGATACGGCCAGTTCAGCCATGCGGAAGATAGCCTGTCGGGCATAACGGGTGAACGGTCCGGGCCATTGCGTGAGCCTGGTTATGTATGTATCCTGCCTCCTTGGCGGCGGAAGAACCAGTTGTATCTTTTCGATTCTCTTCAATGCCCTTATTTGTTAAAGGATGAATTGCGATGCTGATTCGACATAAGGAGGAGCTTGTTCTCATCCATAGCTCCCCTCGATTTTGATGTTACGCCGTTTCATCTCTATAATCAAACGCCGCCGTGAGCGAACCGTGCCCGGATTGCTGCACTGAATATACTTCCCAGTCATTATAAATATGCATTCCGTAAACTTGACACGGGACTGTGGCGTTGATATCTTTAATATATTACTATTTTGCTCAAGTTTACGGGAAACATTTTGAATGTCAGGTTCTGGCATTATG
>JAGYOC010000203.1 GCA_018399795.1 Dehalococcoidales bacterium | reverse complement strand
CTTACTGTGCAGAGTCGCGAGGTTCCTCTGGTTTCCGAGGGGCATGTAAAAAAGATTATTCCCGTAAAACGTATCTACCACCTGAATCTGGTAGTGGCATACCAGGGCGATGACACCAGTTTTATTGAGCGGGTGCGCCTGGTGGTTGACGGCAAGGGTATCAAGCGCATCGAAAAAGTAGATACCGTATCTCCGGGACCTCCAGCCAAGCGGAATACTGAAAAATAAGGGTTCCGCTAAAGCAAGACCATCAATCTCGAATTAGAACCAAAATTGGAGCAAAAAAACTTTTGACACCTACAAAAACTGTGGTACAATAACTGCCAGGTAGTTGGTAGTAGTTAGTGACTACCACTATTGCTTGCTAATAATTCTGGTAAAGAGGCAGCGCAGATGTCCAAAAGAGCTATAGATTTTTTTCAGCCCATAGATATGGAAGATCCTGCCGATAAAATCATCCAGCAGATACGGGATATGATTCATGAAGGGGTGCTGAAGCCCGGCGACCGGCTTCCCTCGGAAAAGCGGATAGAAGAGCGGGTTGGTATAGGCCGGGGTCATGTGACCCGGGCACTCCGGCGTCTAGAGACTTATGGAATCCTGCGCACGGTCCCCCAAAGCGGCAGCTACGTAGCCGCAATCGGTATCGACGCGTTGGAAAGTCTGGCCACCAACATCTTGAAGCTTAACGATCAGAACCTCGAGTCCCTGATGGACGTAAAATTCGTCCTTGAAAAGTATGCAGCCGAAAGTGCGGTAAAATCGGTCACCGATGAGCAGATCGAGGAGCTCGAGGAGGTGAGCCGGAGTATTGCCGCCAAGATTGAAGACGGACAGGTGAGTTTCGATGAAGATATGGTATTTCACCTTAAGATTGCCGATATGGTGCAGAATGCGGTTCTCCGCTCCCTGCTTACCCTGCTTTCCTCCCAGGCAATTACCCTGTTCAAGGACCTTGAAGAGAAGGTCGGGCGGGAGAAACTGATGCTGCGCCTGCATGATGCGATTGAAGAGCATGAGGAGATTGTGGTGGCTCTACGGGCCCGTGATAGTGAGCAGTTGGTTTCAGTAATCGCGAAACATTACGATCGGGCAAAATTTTTCCGATCCCATTTAGATTTAGAAAGCAATTCTATTCAGGATTCCTGAGCCGGAGGGCTCTAAAAATACAGGAGGGAAAGTATGAAGAAAATAGGTTTGATTGCTGTGATGATCGCCATATTGGTGAGCGCAGCAGTATTCGCAGGCGGACAGCAGGAAGCTGAACAGGCCCCGGCAGCCGCCGAGAGTACAGACGGTTTTGATTGGCGACAGTTTGAAGGACAAACAATAGTTGCCTGCTGGCCGAATCACGGTCATTACAATGCGACCATGAAATCGGGAGTGATCGAGGAATTTGAAGAGCTTACCGGTATCGATGTCGAGATAGACTTGCTGCAGTACATCAAAATGCACGACAAGCAGGTTCTCGAGATGAGCAAGGCGGCCGGGGACTACGATATGGTTTCGATGGTGGTAATGTGGAAAGCCGAGTATGCCATGGGCGACATGATTGAACCTCTGCAGCCGTTCTTTGATAAGCCAAATTTAGCAGTTCCCGAGTACGATTTCGACGACCTCGTTCCGGGGTATGTTGAAGTAACCGGTATTGCCGGCGG
>JAGYOC010000202.1 GCA_018399795.1 Dehalococcoidales bacterium | reverse complement strand
TATTACCTTAGAGGTCGGAGCGGCAAGGCAGCCCGCATCAAAGAAAAGCGGGAGGACAGAACAGCAAAACAGCCGGAGAAATAACCGGGATTTGCATTATCGGAGCTTGGGATGGGATATGCCGAGGTTAGCGTTAATTCTCCGGCTGCAAAGCGCAGAACTTTCAGCTATGCCATCCCCCTTAGCCTGCACATAGCGGTCGGACAGGCTGTATGGGTACCCTTTGGCAACAAATTACTTCAGGGTATTGTTCTCGAGCTGACCGATTACCCCTCCGTAACCGAAACGAGGGAAATAGCGGATACCATCTACCCATATCTTATCATCTCCCAGACACAGATATCTCTAGCCCGCTGGATTAGTCAATACTATCTCTCCCCTCTTTTCGATGCATTGAGCCTTGTGTTACCGCCCGGTTTCAAACGTAAATCACTCACCTGCGTTTCCTTAACTCCAAAAGCCCACAGATACGAAACCTCTACCGAGCTGGGCAAAGATGAAAGAAAACTCCTTGAAGCTGTCCGGGAAAAGGGCAATATGGATTTCAGGGAGATGGAAAGGCTTCTCGGTTCCCGGAAGGCACAGCTCACCATCAACCGTCTGGTTAGTCAAAAGCTGCTCACCAGATTCTACCGCCTGGAACCGGTCAGGGTAAAACCCAAAGAGGTGCGCTGTATAGACCTGCTGGTTTCACCCTCCGAAGCTGCCCGGGAGGCAGCAAGGCTGCAAAAAAATTCCAGGACAACCCCGCAGGGCCGCCTGCTCGAACTACTCTCACGGAGTAGCCTCCCGATGCCGCTTAAGGAAGCCAGAAAAGTGGCCAACTGCTCGCCCTCGGTAATCCGCTCACTTGTCAGGAAGGGTTTTGCCAGCACATATGAGGTAGTGGTAAAACGGCGGCCAACATATAATTACCACTTTACCCCATCCCAACCCCTTTCCCTTACCGACCAACAGAAAGCAGCGCTGGCCGCAATCAGAGCAAGCCTGCTTGATACCCAGAAAGGACACAGCAAAGAAAACATATTTTTGCTCCACGGGGTCACCGCAAGCGGTAAGACCGAGATCTACCTTCAATCCCTTGCCGAAGTGACAAAACAGGGGAAAAAGGCAATCGTTCTGGTTCCGGAAATAGCACTGACACCCCAGACCATAGAGCGGTTTGCCGCTTGCTTTCCGCAACGACTGGCCGTTCTGCATAGCGGTCTTTCCGCAGGGGAGAGGTTCGACGAGTGGCATCGAATCAGCAACGGAGAAGTCGATGTGGTGATAGGTTCCCGGAGTGCCATATTCGCCCCTCAACCCAACCTGGGGCTCATTGTCATCGATGAAGAGCACGAGTGGACCTACAAGCAACACGACACTCCACCCCGCTACCATACACGTAATGTAGCGAAAAAGCTGGCCGAATTGAGCGGAGCCACCGTTATTCTGGGCAGCGCTACGCCGGATATCGAGTCCTTCTATCACGCCCGAAATGGTGATTACCACCTCCTCGAATTACCCGAGCGGGTGGTACCATTGAAGGGTTCTCCGCTACCAGGGGTCGAGATAGTGGACATGAGAGGCGAACTCAAATCGGGGAACCGGAGCATCTTCAGCCGTTCCCTATACCAAGCTACGTTGAGTTCCATTGAAAATAAAAAGCAGGCGATTATGTTTCTCAACCGGAGGGGAGGTGCCACCTTCGTCCAGTGCCGCAACTGCGGATTCGTTGTTCGCTGCCCCCGTTGCGCGGTTGCTCTCACCTTCCACCCCTCTACAAATACCCTGGCCTGCCACCGCTGCAACTACCATAGACCCATCCCTCATACTTGCCCGCAGTGCGGCAGTTCACGCATCAAGTTCCTCGGGATCGGTACGGAGAAACTGGAACAGGAAGCAAGAATGAGCTTCCCCCAGGCCAGACTGCTGCGCTGGGACAGTGATACCGTCAGGAAGGAAAAAGCCCACCAGGAAATACTTGACCGTTTCCGCAGCCACCAGGCAGATATCCTCATCGGTACTCAGATGATTGCCAAGGGGCTGCACCTTCCCATGGTTACCCTGGTAGGGATAATCAGTGCCGATCTCAGCCTGAATTTTCCCGATTTCCGCGCCGGCGAGAGAACATTTCAACTCTTGTCCCAGGTAATAGGAAGAGCCGGCCGAGGCGATGGGGGTGGCCAGGTTATCATTCAAACCTACTGCCCGGGAAACTACGCCATTCAGGCAGCATCCAAACACGATTACGACCTTTTTTACCAGCAGGAAATAGCCTACCGCCGCCTGCTGCAGAACCCTCCCTTCTCCAGACTGGCCTGCCTTACCTTCAGCCACAGCAGCGAAAACACCTGCCAGGAAGAAGCGCTCAGAATGAAGCAGTTTTTCAAAGAGGAATTCGACCGGAAGGGTATCGACAACCTCAGTCTTATCGGACCGGCACCGGCATTTGTTCACAAATTGAGAGGGAGATTCCGCTGGCAGCTTATACTACGCGGCGCCCACCCCGCGGCGTGTCTCTCCGAAATACCATTACCGAAAGGCTGGGCTATCGATATCGACCCGATAGGCATCACCTGAACCTGGCAATAGAATAGCTCCCCGCCTTGCGAAATGCACATTTTATATAGTATAGTTAACCGTTAGCTACTGCAAAGAAACAGGAAAGGCTGGGAGCAAATCTTCTCGAATTTGTAATGCAGTTAATAGCCGAGACCAAAAGCGCTGAAGATAATAGTATTGCTAATGTATTTGGAGCTCCCAGAGGCTTTTTCGACACTTTGATTGAGCCTAAATTCTCACCATTTCTCTCCCGCCTGAGCCAGTTCCTTAACGAACAAAATATCCCCGCCTATATAGTAGGCGGCTTTGTCCGAGATATGTTACTCAAAAGGGATACGGCCGATATCGATATCGCCGTCTCCCCCGATGCTCTGGAAGTCGCCCAACAGGTAGCTACCGCCTTCAACGGCAAATATATTCCACTTGACCGGGTAAACGGGATAGCGCGGGTGATAATTCCCGGTAAAGAACACCCTCTTCTTCATGGTACACTGGAGCTCGATTTTTCCACCCTGTACGGAACTATTCACGAGGACCTGGAAGGGCGTGACTTCACCATAGACGCCATGGCCATTGAAATGAAATGTTTTTCTGACAGCGCAACCAGCCCGGTTATCATAGACCCGTTCCAGGGCCAGAAAGACCTCAGTAAGGGTATCATCAGGGCGGTTAAAGACAACATATTTGAAATGGACGCGGCCCGCCTACTGAGAGGCATACGCCTCTCCCATGAACTCCATTTCGCAATAGAAAGCGGAACGGAGACAATCATGCGTCGTGATAGCCGCCTCATCAGATGCGTCGCGGGCGAACGTATCAGAGAGGAACTACTCCTGCTACTTACCAGCAACGAGACAGAGGCAGCACTACATCGCCTCAACAGAATGGGGCTACTGACCGCGATGATCCCGGAACTCGCCCTGGAAAGAGGGGTCAGGCAACCCCCGGAACACTTCTGGGATGTCTTCGAGCATTCCCTCAAAGCGGTATCCGCTGCGGATTTCGTACTCCACAGGGGAAGCTGGCAATACGCCGGCAGGGATATTCTGAATTTGGTTCCCTGGTCAACAGAGCTTGCCGCGCATTTCGATACGGAGGTAAGCAGCGGAAGCAACAGAAGGACTCTGCTCAAGATGGCAGCAGTTCTGCACGATATTGCCAAACCACAGACCAGGGCTATCGATAGCAAAGGGCGGATGCGTTTTCTGGGTCACGCTACCGAGGGAGCGATGATGAGCAGAGATATCCTTGAGCGACTCAGGTTCAGCAAGAGGGAGATAGGACACATAGCGACACTTGTCAAACATCACCTCAGACCAACCCAGCTAAGCCAGAGCGGTGTACTTCCCACGAAACGCGCCA
>JAGYOC010000201.1 GCA_018399795.1 Dehalococcoidales bacterium | reverse complement strand
CCAGGAAGAAGAAGGCGGAGGGAGAAGAGGAGGCCGTGAAGGAAGCTCCTTCGGAAGCTCAAGCAAAGCCTGTAACGCCAGAAAACACGGAAAATACCGGGGAAGCCTCCTCTAGTTCAAGGGAGATAGAGGACAATAATGCTACAGCCTAAGAGAGTCAAATACCGGAAAAGCCATAAGGGCCGCCGTAGGGGTAGTGCCCAGTCAGGTAATACGGTTGCATTTGGCAGCTATGCACTGCAGGCTGAAGGACGTGCGTGGCTTACCGGACGGCAAATTGAAGCTGCCCGTAGGGCAATGACCCGTTATATCCGTCGCGGCGGTAAAATATGGATACGGGTATTTCCCGATAAGCCGGTAACGTCCAAACCTGCCGAGACGAGGATGGGCTCGGGTAAAGGAGCGGTAGACCACTGGGTGGCGGTAGTCCGGCCCGGGAGAATACTTTTTGAGATGGGTGGTGTTGCTGAAGATGTGGCCAAGGGCGCTATGCGACTTGCGGCATACAAGTTACCCATCAGCACTCGGTTCGTGGTCAAGGACTCCGGGGTAGCTACGGGCGGTGATTCTGCAAGATGAAGGAGATTATGCAGATTTGAATATTGAGGAAATCAGATCTCTTGATGATGAAGAATTGAAAAAACAGATGGATTCGGCCTATGAATCTCTGTTTGACTGTCGGCTTCATCTGGCTGCCAGGCAATTGACCAATCACCGGGAAATACCGATGATTAAGAAGAGAATTGCCCGCATAAAAACTGTGGTCAGGGAGCGTGATATAAATAAGGCAGGTTCAGGATTATGAAGACTAATCGAAAAACAAGGTACGGTCGTGTGATCGGTGACCAGATGGATAAAACGGTGGTGGTGGCGGTAGAGACACCGCGGAGGCATCCGCTCTATAAAAAGAAAATGAAAAGATTTGTTAAATATAAGGTTCATGATGAGAGCAATGGGTGTAAAATGGGGGATGTGGTGAGGATTGAAGAGACACGCCCTCTTTCTCGATTGAAGAGGTGGCGGGTAGTTGAGGTTATCACCAGGGGTAGTGTGGTCAGTGTTCAGCCGGGAGATATTTCCTGAGTTATCCCAAGGTAGGGTGAAATGATTCAAACACAAACTAGATTGAGGGTAGCCGATAATACTGGTGCCAGGCAGCTTATGTGTATAAATATACCCGGCAGCCGGAAGAAGTATGCAAGAGTTGGTGATGTCATTGTGGCTTCGGTGAAGAGGGCAATACCTGGAGCTGTGGTGAAGAAGGGGGATGTGGTCAAAGCGGTTATTGTGCGCAGCGCCGGGCCATACCGCAGGTTTGATGGCTCTTATATCAAGTTCGACGAAAATGCGGCGGTGGTTCTTACCGACAAGAATAACCCGAAGGGAAGCAGGATATTTGGACCTGTGGCAAGGGAGTTACGTGAAAAGAATTTTACCAAGATTATATCACTTGCCCCGGAAGTGCTCTGAGGTATTTGGATGAAGATTAGAAAAGATGATACCGTATTGGTAATTGCTGGTAAGGACAGGGGGAAAAAGGGTAAGGTTCGTTTCGCTTACCCCAGGGATGGGAGGCTTATTGTAGAGGGTATTAATTATATTAAGAAGCATGCCAGAGCCACCGGACAGATGAAGCAGGCTGGAATAATAGAGCAGGAATCACCGATTTCGGTGTCCAACGCGATGCTTATATGTAGCCGGTGCAATAGTCCTACCCGGGTTGGCTTTCGCTTTCTGGAAGATGGGCGGAAGGTGCGGATATGCCGTACCTGTAAAGAGGTGATCGAATAAATGTCCCGACTGAGAGAGAGATACCAAAAAGAAGTTGTTCCTGGCTTGATGAAGCTGTATGGTTATAGCAATGTTATGCAGATACCTCGGCTGGAGAAGCTGGTACTTAATATTGGTCTGGGTGAAGCCATACAGAATGCCAAGGCCATGGAGGCGGCAGAGAGCGATTTGGTGGCAATTTCAGGACAGCACCCCGTGATAACAAGGGCCAAGAAGTCAATAGCCGCTTTCAAGTTGAGAACAGGTATGCCCATAGGTCTTAAGGTAACCCTGCGTGGAAAGCGCATGTACGATTTTTTTGATAAGCTGGTCAACGCTGTGCTTTCCCGTCAGCGTGAGTTTCAGGGGGTTTCTCGTAGTGCCTTTGATGGCAGGGGGAACTATACACTGGGTCTTAATGAGCAGATAATTTTCCCGGAAGTCGATTACGATAAGGTGGATAAGATACGAGGGCTGGAAATCGCTGTTGTTACTACGGCGAAGACTGATGAGGAGGGGCGATATCTTCTCGAGTTGCTGGGTATGCCCTTCAGTAAGGATTAGGTGATAGATTAAATGGCCAAGAAATCGATGGTTGCCAAATGCAAGCGGACGCAGAAGTATAGGGTACAACAGTATAACCGGTGTTATTTGTGTGGTAGGCCAAGGGCATATATGCGGCGTTTTGGTCTGTGCCGCATTTGCTTTCGCAGGCTTGCCCTTGCGGGACAAATTCCGGGAGTAAGGAAATCAAGCTGGTGACCGGTGCCATATGTATATTTTTTATTATAAAAGGACAGGGTGTTACCGAGGGGGTATGAATGACTGTTTCTGACCCGATTGCGGATATGTTAACCAGAATACGTAATGCCATTATGGCAAGGCATGATTTCGTATTGGTACCATCTTCAAAGATGAAGCTGGCAATTACAACTATTCTTAAGGCTGAGGGTTTTATCAGTGACTACGAGGTTATCAAGAAAGAGAACCATCAAGTTATTAAGATAGCCCTTAAATATGACGATAATTCCTCCCCCGTTCTTAATGGATTGGAAAGGGTGAGCAAACCAGGTTTGAGGGTGTATACCAAGAATAAAGAAGTCCCCCGTGTTTATGGTGGGTTGGGCGTGGCAATAGTTTCTACACCGGAAGGTGTTATGACCGGTCAGCAGGCTTGGCGGAAGGGTATTGGCGGTGAGCTGCTGTGTTATGTTTACTAATTCGGTAGAGTGAGGTTGGTCAGATGTCCAGAGTGGGACTGATGCCCATCAAGGTGCCCGTAGGGGTTAAGATAAATATTGAGGGTAGCAAGGTTGATGTAAGCGGCCCGAAGGGCGATTTATCGCAGGCCTTTAACCCTGACATGTCGATCGAGCTCGAGGATGGAGTCTTGAGAGTGTCCCGCCCCACAGATGGTAGGAAACACCGTTCCCTGCACGGGTTGACGAGGGCGCTATTGAACAACATGGTGATCGGTGTATCAAGTGGATTCGAAAAGAACCTGGAAATAGTAGGGGTGGGATACCGTGCCGAAAAATCTGGCGAAAACTTGGTATTTCGGATGGGATTTTCACACACTGTAGAGGTCCGTCCGTTACCTGGTATAACCCTTAATGCGGAAGCGGCAAATAGGGTTAAGGTAAGCGGTATTGATAAAGAGGTCGTAGGGCAGATGGCGGCTGAGATTAGATCCATCCGTCCCCCTGATGCCTATAAGGGTAAAGGTATTCGATATGCTGGAGAGCGTATCAGCTTGAAGGCGGGAAAGAGCAAACAAGGTGCCAAGTAATGGCAATGGAGCGGCCGTAAATGGGTAAGATAGAACCAAGATTAGCACGCAAGAACAGGCATGCCCGGGTCAGGGCCAAATTGAGGGGGACTCCGGATAGGCCACGCCTTTGCGTTTTCCGTAGCCTGAATCATATCTATGCTCAGATTATTGATGATTCGAAGGGCCATACTCTGGTATGTGCCTCCAGTCTTGAGCAAGAGTTGAGGGAAAAAGCCAATGGCAGTGTCAAGCTGGCCAGGGCCAGTATGGTAGGTGATTTGATGGCCAGGCGTGCCCTTGATCTGGGGGTCAGCAGTGTTGTTTTCGACCGGGGTGGATACAAATACCATGGTCGTATCAAGGCCTTGGCCGAAGCGGCCAGACAGGCCGGTCTGAAATTCTAGAAAGGCAGTTATTGCCCTTATGAAGGAAATGGTAAGCAAAATAGATCCGGAGGAATTGGTACTAACCGACAAGCTGGTTCATATTAACCGTGTATCCAAGGTAATGAAAGGGGGCAAGAGACTCAGTTTCAGTGCCCTGGTAGTAACGGGGGATGGAAATGGCCATGTAGGTGTTGGCACGGGAAAGGCCAAGGAAGTACCGGTTGCCATCAATAAGGCCAATGCTATTGCTAGAAGGAACCTTGTCAAGATACCGATGGTGGGTTCTACTATTCCTCATGAAGTACTGGTTAAGTTCGGTGCCACCCGTGTTCTATTGAAACCGGCGGCGCCGGGCACTGGAATCATTGCCGGTAGCAGTATTAGGGTTATCATGGAGGCAGCAGGAGTGAAGGATATTTTGACCAAATCACTGGGGAGTTCCAATCGGGTCAACATGGCAAAGGCAACCATAATAGCTTTAGGAAAGCTTAAAGATGTTAAGGAGGAATTGGCCAAGAGACGTCGGTCGGGCGGTAGCCAGGTTGAGCTAGGGGATGGGGGACATGAGGAGGTAAACGGTGGCTAAGCTGCGTGTTGTGCTGGTAAAAAGCCCCATCGGTTACAGCAAGGACCAGAAGAAGACACTGCAATCTCTTGGTTTACGCAGGTTGAACCAGGAATCTATTCACACTGACAGCATGGCAGTTCGAGGTATGATAAATAAAGTAAGACATCTGGTGGAATTGGAGGAAGCGAGCTAGTGAGGCAAAATGAACTATCACCGGCTCCGGGTTCCAGAAAGGACCGGAAAAGAATCGGGCGTGGGAATGGTAGTGGTTATGGTACCTATTCGGGGCGTGGTTTGAAAGGTCAGAAGTGCCGTTCCGGCTACCGGATGAAGCCAGGCTTCGAGGGTGGTCAGTTGCCTTTAATCCGCCGCTTGCCACGGAAGCGCGGTTTTACCAATATTTTCCGTGTTGAATATAGCATTGTGAATCTGGATGAGCTTGGTGTGTTTGAAGAGGGCAGTGAGGTGACTCCGGAAAAGCTGCTTGCCGTGGGAATTATTAAATCGCTACGCTATCCGGTCAAGGTTCTGGCGGAAGGAGCTTTGAATTGTTCCCTTTTGGTAAAGGCAGATAAGTTCTCTGCTGCTGCCAGGGCAAAAATTGAGGCAGCAGGGGGTACTGTAGAGGAATTAGGTCGTGCGGCAGAGACAGAGTAATAGGCCCAGATTACTCCAGGCAATGCTGGACGCTTTTCGACTGCCTGATTTGAGGCGCCGGATACTCATTACCATCGGAATACTGGTGATATTCCGTTTCGTGGCTCATATTCCTCTACCAGGGGTGGATACTGCGGCGCTGCAGGATCTTTTCTCACGTAACGCTATGCTGGGAATGCTCGATATGTTTAGCGGTGGTGCGATGAGGAATTTCAGCGTTGCCGCAATGGGGGTATATCCCTATATTACAGCATCGATTATCATGATGCTGCTCACGCCGATTATACCCCGCTTGCATGCCCTTTCCATGGAGGGGGAATCGGGTAGAAATAGAATCAACCAAATAACGCACTGGTTGACCATACCAATGGCTGGTGTGGCCGGTTACGGGCAGATGATACTCCTGCAGAGGGAAGGCGTGATAACCAGTGCCGCAGCTCTGCCCACAGCTGCCATGGTAATCTCGCTGATAGCGGGGACAATGTTTTTGGTATGGCTGGGTGAGCTCATTACCGAATACGGTATCGGTAACGGCATCTCAATAATAATATTCGGTGGTATAGTGGCCGGTCTGGGCAGGCTGATTCAGCAGGGGTACTTTGCTGCGGAGAGCGTCGGTATCCCCAACGTTGTTGGATATGTAATCATTATTATTATCGTTATTGCCGTGATTGTCATCTTTACCGAGGCGCATCGCCGTATTCCTGTGCAGTATGCCAAGAGCGTTTTCAAGGGTGGACGGATGTACCGGCAGTCGGGATCGACACATATCCCGCTACGTGTAAATACCGCTGGAATGATACCGCTCATCTTCGCTATGTCGGTTGTTATTTTCCCCGGTATGATAGCCAGTTACTTTGTTGCTCCTGCTGGTGCTGACCCGAACTTTGCCAACTTTATTCAGGAGCTTTTTAATCCGAATACGGCATTGCCACTGGGCCTGTTTTATTGGGGGCTATATTTTGTTCTTACCATGGCTTTTGCCTTTTTCTATACCATGGTCATATTTCAGCAACAGGACCTTCCTGGCACGTTGCAGAGGCAGGGGGGGTTTATCCCCGGTATAAGACCGGGGAAGAATACCAAGGATTACCTGGATTCCGTTATCAAGCGTATTACCTGGGCGGGGGCCCTTTTCCTGGCGGTAGTGGCCATCGTACCTTTTCTTGCCAGAGAGGCTACCAGTATTGAGGTGATACAGCTATCCAGTATGGGGCTTTTAATTGTGGTCGGGGTTACCCTCGATACTATGAAGCAGATCGAAGCCCAGCTGGTGATGCGGCGCTACGAAGGTTTTATTAAGTAGTTTGTTTTATTTGGCAAAATCAATATTAATAAAATATTAATAAGAGGAAATATTGAACATTGTTCTTTTAGGTGCCCCGGGTGCGGGTAAAGGCACGCAGGCATCATATATAGCAAGGCGGTTTCATCTCGCTCACATTGCCTCGGGTGACCTGTTTAGGCAAGCACTTGCGCAGGAAACTGACCTTGGGAAGAGGGCAAAATCGTATATGGAGAATGGTTTGCTTGTACCCGATGAGATGGTAACTGAGATGGTGTTGGAGAAATGGGATGCCCTGAAATCTGATTCTGGGGTGGTGCTTGATGGCTTTCCGCGGAACCTGACACAGGCAGAAGCGCTGGATGGTGCCCTGAAATCACGCTCTGAGTATATAGGATGTGTAATATACATCAGAGTGCCTCGAGAGACGCTTATGCAGAGGTTGAGCGGACGCTTGGTTTGCCGTAACTGTCATGCGACCTATCATGAAATCAGTTCTCCTCCTTTGAGGGAAGGGGAATGCGATAATTGTGGTGGCGAGCTGTATCAGCGGCCTGACGATAGACCGGAGACGGTTGAGAAGCGTCTTGAGGTGTACTTTGAGGAAACCACTCCGCTTATAGAATATTTTCAGGAAACAGGGCGGCTGGTTGAGATAGATGGTATGGGCGGCATAGGAGAAGTTAGAGACAGGATTTTTACTGTGGTAGAGGGGAATTGCCGTTAGATGGGTATCATTATAAAATCGGAGCGAGAAGTTGCTATAATGCGTCAGGCAGGGAGAATAGTGGCCATAGTGCTGCAAATTCTCGGCAGAGAAATAAAGCCGGGGATGAAAACCAGGGATTTGGATAATATGGCATCAAGAGAGATTGAGAAGCTGGGAGCCATACCGTCCTTTAAGGGTTACCACGGTTTTCCTGCCAGTGTCTGTGTATCGGTGAATGATGAGATAGTACATGGAATTCCTGGTGAGAGGGTATTGAGGGAGGGTGACATCGTGTCGCTGGATTTTGGCTCGATATACAATGGGTTTCAGGGTGATGCTGCCGTGACTGTAGGTGTAGGCGATATTGGTCCTGAAGCTAGGCGTCTTCTCGATGCTACCAGGGAATCACTGGAAGCGGGTATAGCCAGGGCCTATGCCGGTGCCAGGTTAGGGGATATTTCTGCAGCTGTTCAGCAGTCTGCAGAGTCGAAGGGTTACTCTGTAATAAGAGAATACACCGGCCATGGTATTGGCCGTCAGATGCATGAGGACCCTCAGATCCCCAATTTTGGACAGCCGGGAACGGGACCGGTGTTGAAAAAGGGAATGGTTCTGGCTATCGAGCCCATGGTAAGTATGGGTGACTGGCATACCCGAATTGGTGATGATGGATGGACGGTATATACAGCGGATGGTAGTCTCGCTGCACACTTTGAGAATACCATTGCTGTTACTGATGCTGAGCCGGAGGTGCTTACGGTTGCCTGAAGGGGAAGGGGTAGGATATGCCTAAGAAAGAGGCTATTGAGGTTGAAGGCCGCGTCTTGGAACCTTTGCCCAATGCCATGTTCCGGGTCGAGCTGTCCAACGGGCATCAGGTTTTGGCCCACATTTCTGGTAAAATGAGGTTGCATTATATCAGGGTGCTGCCGGGTGATAAGGTGATCGTAGAACTTTCTCCTTATGATCTCAGCAGAGGTAGAATTACCTACCGTTTGAAACAATAAGTGAGGGAGTAGCAATGAAAGTCAGGGCTTCTGTTAAAGCCAGGTGTGAAAAGTGTAAGGTTATCCGGAGGAGGGGAGTGGTAAGGGTAATATGTTCCAATCCCCGCCATAAGCAAAGACAGGGATGAGTAGTACGCGTAAATAGGGAGGTCTAAATGCCACGAATAGCAGGTGTAGATATACCAAGGAACAAGAAAATATGGGTGGCGCTGCAGTATATCTATGGTATTGGTTCTGAATTGAGCCAGCGGGTTTTGGACCAGGCGGGCGTTGATGCCGATACTAGGGCTGACAGTCTTACCGAGGAAGAGGTTAACCGCATCAGGGAGGTAATCGACCGTGATTATCGAGTTGAGGGTGATCTCAGGAAAGAGGTAAACTTTGATATCAAGCGTCTCATTGAAATCGGTAGCTATCGTGGTATCAGGCACCGACACAGCCTTCCGGTCAGGGGGCAACGGACACGTACGAACGCGCGTGCTCGTCGTGGCACCAAGAAGACGGTGGCCGGCAGGGGTAAGAAGCGCGGCATGACCAAGAAGTAACGATAGTTTTTAGATATTGTAAATTGGGAGGTTAGAATGGCGGAGAAGAAGCGTAACAAGGCTAGGAGACGGGAGAAAAAGTCTATTCCGGCGGGGAAGGCTTATATTCAGTCAACATTTAATAACACGATAATCACTCTTACTGATCCGGAGGGAAGAGCTATTGCTTGGGCCAGTTCGGGAACTGCCGGTTTCAAGGGTTCACGTAAGGGTACGCCCTATGCGGCCCAGCTGGCGGCACGTGATGCGGCACGTAGGGCAATGGTCCACGGTCTGCGTCAGGTGGAGGTTTATGTTAAGGGTCCCGGCAGTGGCCGTGAGGCGGCAATTCGTTCTCTGCAGAGCTCTGGTCTTTACGTTACCAGTATCAGGGATATGACTCCTGTTCCGCATAATGGCTGTCGGCCTCCCAAGAGAAGGCGTGTATAGGGGGTATAATAAATGGCAAGAAATACTCAGGCAGTATGTCGTCTATGCCGGCGTAGCGGTGAGAAGTTGATGTTGAAGGGTAGTAGGTGTTTTACGCCGAAGTGTGCTATGGACAGGAGAGCCAAACCGCCTGGCCAGCAGAGTGGGGGGCGGCGTAGACGGATTTCCGACCGTGGTTTCCAGTTGAGAGAAAAGCAAAAGGCACGTTATACTTATGGTATTATGGAAGGGCAGTTCCGCAGGCTATTTGCTCATGCAGAAAGGCAGCAGGGTATTACCGGAGATAACCTGGTCGTTTTGCTGGAACGGCGCCTTGACAACGTGGTTTACCGGCTGGGTTTTGCCGATTCTCGTGCTCAGGCCCGACAGATAGTGCGGCATGGTCATATCAGACTTAACGGGCATAAGAACGATGTACCGTCATGTCTGGTCAGGGAAGGTGATACCATTTCCTGGAAAGAAAACAGCAAGAACACGGAATACTATAAGGATATGGCAGAAAATATCGGTTCGAAGATGGTACCTAACTGGTTACAGCTTGACAGACAGAATATGGTGGGCCAGATAGTATCTCTGCCTACTCCTGAAGAAATAGAGGCCAAGTTTGAGGGGAAGACCATTGTTGAGTTCTATTCGCGATAATTCATTTGATAAGGAGGGTGCATTTTGTCTCGCCTGGTAATACCAAAAATCACCTGTATAGAGACGAAGGGTAATTATGGTCGGTTTTCCGCGGAACCGCTGGAAAAGGGCTTCGGTGTTACCCTCGGAAACTCGCTGCGCAGAGTACTGCTCAGTTATCTTCCCGGAGCGGCAGTAACTGGAGTTATGATTGACGGGATTCAGCATGAGTTCTCCAACATTCCCCATGTGAAGGAAGATGTTACCGAGTTCGTCCTCAACATAAAGGAATTACGATTGGTACCTCTTTCCGGCCAGCCGGGTAAATTGATACTGGAGGCGGAAGGACGAAAGTCCATATATGGTGGAGATATCAGACCATCAACTGACCTTGATATCGCTAACCCGGATTTGTATCTGGCTACTCTGGATTCGCCTGATGCCAGGATTTACGTAGAGCTGGATGTGGAGATAGGCGAGGGGTATCGTTTGGCTTCCAGCAGCGATAACCTGCCTATAGGAGTGATACCTATTGATGCCATCTTTACACCGGTGAGGAAGGTGAACTATACTGTCGAGCCCACTCATGTTGGCCAGGTAACCAGCCGAGAGCGTCTTTTTCTGGAGGTATGGACTGATGGCACTATATCTCCGACTGAGGCTTTTACTCGAAGTGCTGCGATTTTGGTGGAGCAGTTGAATGCCTTTGTCGAATATGCCGAGGTGTCACGTGCTGGGGAGGAAGAACAGGCAGTGCGGTCATCTATACCTGAGGATGTATATAATATGCCTATAACCAACCTGAATTTATCGGTACGTACCATGAACTGCCTGCGCCGGGGGAATATCGAAACGGTAGGGCAGATCCTGAGCAAAAAGGAAAGCGAACTGCTGGCGCTCAGGAATTTTGGTCAGAAGTCCAAACAGGAGATAGAGGAACGTCTTCAGGAAATGGGCATTGCTATGAAAACCCAACCAGAAGAGGAGGCGGCTGCATTGGAGGAGGATGCTGTGGTGCTGGAAGAGGAGACGGAAGATGAGACATAAATTATCCGGTAGAAGATTGAACAGGTCCACAGGTCATAGAAGGGCGATGTACCGAAATCTGGTAACTGACCTTCTGGGTTATGGGAAGATAACTACTACCGAGGCTAAGGCAAAAGAGGTGCGCGGCCTTGCAGAGCGGATTATTACCCTTGGTAAAGCGGGCAGCCTGAGTGCGCGCCGGCAGGCATTGACTTTTGTAATCGATGGCAAGACCGTAGAAAAGGTTTTCAATGACCTTTCCTCCAGATATGCCGAGCGTAACGGCGGTTATACTCGTATTGTCAAACTGGGCCCAAGGCCAGGAGACGGCGCACCCGTGGTTAGATTGGAACTGGTCGAATAATATATAACTGGTGACATCATTGGCGTTCACCAGGGTTGTTTTAATAGTAGAATATGATGGCAGGTGCTATCATGGTTCCCAATCTCAGGTTGATTTGCGCACTATTCAGGATGAAATAGAACGTTCAATCTGCAGGCTAACGGGGGAGGGGTGCCGGGTAGCAACAGCCAGCCGTACAGATGCCGGGGTTCATGCCCGTGCTCAGGTAGTCAGCTTCCTTACGGATGCCACTCTGCCGGAGCAGACATTTGTCGGGGGTATGAATTACTATCTACCGCCGGATATCGCGGTGAAGCGGGCATATCGTGTGCCGGTGTCTTTTGACGTGCGGCGGGATGCGGTCAACCGTGAATATCAGTACTACATCCTGAATGGCTGTGCCAGGTCCCCGCTATGGGAGGGATACTCTTATCTGGTAAAGGGAAAGCTGGATACCGGAGTAATGAATGAAGCGTGTCGATTGCTTCTTGGAAAGCACGATTTTGCTTCTTTTGCCAGCCGGTTAGGTGAAGATAAAAAAGTCACGGTGCGGTGTTTATATCAGGCATCGCTTGAGAGAAAGGGAGAATTGATCGTTTTCGATATGAAGGCCAATTCATTTCTGCCGCACCAGGTTCGTAATACGGTTGGATTATTGATAAGGGTGGGGCTGGGTAGGGTGAACATCAGTGAGTTTTGCGATATAATTGAGGCCAGAGTACCTGGTATTGCAGGGCCAGCAGCACCAGCCTGCGGGCTTTACTTGGTGGGGGTAAATTATCCGGTCTCTTTGGAAAGGAGATAGGGAATGAAGACTTACAGTGTCAGAGCTTCTGAGATCAGGAGAGAGTGGCATGTTATCGATGCTTCTAACAGGATACTGGGCAGGTTGGCTACCGAGGTGGCCACGTTACTGATGGGGAAGCACAAACCTTCCTTCACCCGTAATCTAGATGTTGGTGATTTCGTTGTCATTTTAAATGCTGGGAAGGTCAGGCTCAGTGGCAACAAGGCCAAGCAAAAAATCTATTACCGTCACTCGGGGTACCCCGGTGGGTTGAAGAGCATCACCTTTGAAAAGTTGATGCAATTACACCCGGAAAGGGCGGTTGAATATGCTGTCAGGGGAATGCTTCCACGTAATAGACTCGGAGCGAGCATGATGAAAAAGCTCAAGGTTTATGTGGGGGATAAGCATCCCCACCGAGCTCAAACGGCAGGTGTATTGACAGATTCAGAAGGCAAAGGGGGGAATTGAGGCTATTAGCGATAATTTTAACTTCCCCCAATATCCATGGAAGGAGGTAAAATCAGGCTGTTATAATCCTGAAAAGAGATATGATTGAAATGGAAACCCAGACTTATTTTTACGGTACGGGAAAACGTAAAAGCGCTGTTGCCAGGGTAAGGTTGGTACCTGGTGATGGTAATATCATCGTCAATAATATGTCCTATGAAGAGCGTTTTCCTCGGCTTGAGCATCGGCGAGCTATACAGCAACCGTTTCTTATCACAGAAAGCCTTAGCAGATATAATGCTGTAATCAAGGTAGATGGTGGCGGAATATCGGGACAGGTTGGAGCCATTTCACATGGCATTTCGCGTGCCCTGCTAAAGGCTGATGAAAGGCTCAGGGTCTTGCTACGCAAGGAAGGGTTGCTTACACGGGATTCCCGTGTTAAGGAGCGTAAGAAGGTTGGCTTGAGAAGGGCACGGAAAGCACCCCAGTATACAAAGCGTTAGTCTATTGGAATCAATCCCGCTGTACCTTCGGCCACTTTGCTGCTCATACCCGTGCATACAGTTCGTTGATAGCGATGGTGTTTTACGCTTTGGTGGTAAGCAGCGGAAGGTGTAGTCAGGGTCTAGCCAAGTCTCCAGTCCCGGTATCCCTGTCGTATAACAGCTAGATAGTCGGAGGAGGGTTTGCTTTCCTGGGAATGCCTATTGTTGATATAGGTTACTGCATCAACTGGCTCGTTGTCCTCGTTGTTTACAATGACATTTAGCCTTTGATACCCGGGGCCCTCGTATTTGTCCATTCTTTTCATACATTCCTCGCTGACCTGATAGATACCACCCCGGACCCTGCTTCCCCTCAAGGAACGGATTGTGGCTACTCCTCCTCGCCAATGACGTGACCACCCGGTGAAGACAATCTGGTAGTGATGAAGTGTGGCCGTTGAGATGGTTCTACTATCAGGGCAGCGCTCTTCCATCTGTTTCAGGTTCAGGTTGGAGGCATAGGCGAAATAATACATTTCTGTTACCAGTATCCTCTGCTGATAAGCGTTATCTCAAAACTGTTCTTTTGCCAGGCTCTGTTTGAGGTAGTCTATGGCCTTTACCGGGGAGGGGTCAGTCCGATACAGTATGGCCAGATAGTAGCTGGTATAGTCACCGAATAATACCAGACTCATTATCTGTGCTAGGTGGGAGTTGCCGGTTCCATCTATCAGCCGGTATTTTACCCCCTCCTTTTCCAGGATACGGCAGGTTACTTCGTAACGCAGCTTTATTCTTTCCGGTAGGAGTTTCGAATTCAGCATGACCACCACGATATTTTCCTTCAACTTTTCGGGAAATTGGTAGCCGACCACGGCATTGTGGTTCAGTTCTGGGAAAACCTCGTGGAAACACCAGGCTTTGCTGTTCTCGTTGACCTGCGTTTTCCAGCGATGGGCTACCTCGGATAGTATGCCGGCACCATATACGACGGGCAGATTTCCATTCAGCAGTTGGGCAAGTTGTTTGGCTGGGTTTTTGGTTAGTGGCGTTTTTTCAGCGATCACAGTGCCCATTTCTCTCATGACTGACGATGCTTCGTATACCTCCTTTGATTTGTCACCGATGAGTTTCAGCTTCTGTAAAAAGCACAGTATCGGTAACATGCTGAAGGGTAGTGCTGCTCTTGGCTGGGCACTGTAATCAAAGTGAAAAAGGGGCAGGCTGTATTCTTCGGCCAGGCTTTTCAGTTTACCGCCCGTTGTTATTACTATTATTTTGGCTTTCGTGCTGAGTGATCGCTGGAATGCAGAGAGGGTTTCTTCGGTGTTGCCCGAATAACTCGATGCAATCAGGAGGGTCTTATCGTCTACATAGGCGGGCAGCTGATATCCGCGACAGACGGCGATGGGCAAACTTGCCTCGTTCGATAGCAGATTGCTTACCAGGTCACCTCCTATTGCCGAACCGCCCATGCCAAGAATAACCACCTTGTCTATGTCCAGATATTCTGAGGGTATATCGAAACCGTACGCCAGCTGCCAGGCGGATTGACATAGGGAAGGCATTTCCTTTATACGGGCAAGCATATCTTCCCGGTCGTATTGCTTCAGCACTTGGGGATTATCCAGAATGGAATAGCTCATCGCCGGTTGCCCATTACTGCTCCATTTCTTTACCGACCAGTTCCCGGGCGGTTTCCAGCAGCTTTTCCACGCGCTCAAGCGAGCCGCTTTCCGCATAGAGGCGTAGCAGCGGTTCCGTGCTGGAAAATCTGATCAGAAGCCAGGATGCATCACTCAGCATGAAACGAAACCCGTCCATAGCATCTTTACTGGCTACATTGATATCGTCCAGTGTTATCGGGGAATATTTCCTTACCCTGTCAATAATGGACTGACGGCTATCCTCTGGAAATTGCAGGTCAATTCGTCGATAATAGTGGGCGCCAACCTTGCTTTGCAGATATCCGATCAGATCGGAGGGGCTTCTGCCTGTCTTGACCATGAAGTCAAGCAAGTAAAGTCCAGCAACAATTCCGTCTCTCTCAATTACATGTTCTCGAAAACCATAGCCCCCGCTTTCTTCACCGCCGATAAGGGCGTGCTCACTCTGCATTTTCGGTGCTATATATTTGAAGCCCACCGCTGTTTCATAAACTGGCACATCGTACATATCTCCCAGAAGATCAAGCATCCGGCTGATGGTTAGAGTCTTTACTATCGGTCCTCTTTTGCCCCTTACTTCCAGCAGGTAAAGGCAGAGCAGAGCAAAGATGTGGGAGGTGCTGATGAAACTGCCGTTTTCATCGATAACCCCGAGACGGTCAGCATCACCATCGGTAGCAAGCCCCACGCTGGCTCTTTTACTTACCACTGTTTCCGATAGCTTGGCCAGATTGGTTTCAATAGGCTCCGGCTGCTTTATTCCAGGGAAAATGGGATTACGCTCGCTGTTGATTTCGATGATCTCGACGTTACCGCCGGACAGAAGCTTTTTGAAATACCCAGCACCGGCCCCGTACATGGGGTCAACTACTATTTTCATTGAAGATTTTCTTATTTCACCGATGTTGACCAGCTCTGATATCTGCTTGAAGTATATTTCTTCCGCATCCATATATTCCAACAATTCCTGCCTTTGGGCTTTCACCAGCGGAATCCTATTGATGTTCCCGGTTGACATAATACGGTCTATTTCAGTCTCTATTCTGTTGGTGACCTCGGGTGATGCACTGGAACCATATCTGTTTTTTACCTTGAAACCGTTCCATTGTGCTGGGTTGTGGCTGGCCGTTATCATAATGCCGCCTGCTGCCTGCCGGAAGAGGGTACAGAAACTTAGCGCTGGCGTTGGCGTGGCGCCGGTACATAGTAACACCCTTATGCCGTTACCGGCTAATACCTCGGCGGCTGCAGCGGCGAAATCCTCCGAGGCAAAACGGGTGTCATATCCTATAACGACGCCATTTTCTGAAAGCCCCGTTTCTTTAATGTAATTGGATACCGCCTGCGCACATATCTTAACGTTTGCGAAGGTAAAGTCGTCGCCGATGATACCGCGCCAGCCATCTGTGCCGAATTTAATAGGTTTATCTATTTTGTATCACCTCGCTTTGCCGGTCTTTATCTATCAACGTTGTAATAACTATTCACCAAGCGCTTCTTTTCTCAGTATTTCCGCTTTATCCGTTTTTTCCCAGGGTAAATCGAGGTCATCTCTGCCGAAGTGACCGTAGGCTGCGGTTTGCTGGTATATGGGGCGGCGCAGATTGAGGTCTCTGATAATTGCTCCTGGTCTGAGGTCGAAGTGCTTGTTGATCAGATCAACGATGGTATCATGGGCCACTGTGGCAGTACCAAAGGCCTCAATGGAAACTGAGAGCGGGTAAGCGGAACCGATAACATATGCGATCTGTATCTCCAATCGTTCTGCAAGACCGGCGGCGACAACGTTCTTGGCGATATAGCGAGCTGCATAGGCCGCCGATCGGTCAACCTTGGTCGGGTCCTTGCCCGAAAAGGCACCGCCACCGTGTCTGGCAATTCCTCCATATGTATCTACCAGAATTTTCCGCCCGGTAAAACCGGTGTCCGATACGGGGCCTCCTATTACAAAACGGCCGGTGGCGTTAACATGTATCAGGGTTTTGCCATCAATCAATGCGGAGGGAATAACCTCCTTTATTACTTCCTTCCTGATATCCTTCTCTATCTGCTCGCTGATGATGTTATCGTCATGTTGCGCTGCGATAACTATGCTGGTGATTCTTTGCGGGATGCCCATGCTGTATTCAACGGTTACCTGTGACTTGCCATCAGGACGTAGATAGGGCAGGGTGCCGTTTTTACGTACCTCTGCCAGGCGGCGACAGAGCTTCTGGGAAAGAGAGATAGGCAGGGGCATAAGCTCCGGCGTTTCATTACAGGCATATCCTACCATCATCCCCTGGTCACCGGCACCGGTTTGTTCAATCTCGTCGGCTACGGTAGTTTTTTCTCTGACTTCTCGGGACTTGCTTACTCCCAGGTCGATGTCAGCTGACTGTTCAGTGATGGATTGCAGTACACCGCAGGATTGATAGTCAAAACCATAACTGGGGTTGGTATAGCCAATGCTCTGTATCACTCCTCTGACTACCTGTGGGACTTCGACATAGCAGTCAGTGGTAATTTCGCCGAGCACCATTACCAGCCCCGTGGTAGTGGCTACTTCACACGCTACCCGGGCGTATGGATCTTTTTCCAGGATGTGATCCAGAATAGCATCTGAGATCTGGTCGCACATTTTATCGGGGTGTCCTTCGGTAACCGATTCCGAGGTGAGCAGGTATTTTGTTGCGTTACTAAAACAATTAGTCATATTTACTCCTTTTTAAGTACCTTCTTTCCAGCTAGCCAGATATTGCTCCTGCTCTGTGGTCAGTGTATCGATTTGAATATCCAGAGAAAGAAGCTTCAGCCGGGCTATTTCCTTATCGATATCTTCGGGTACTGGGTATACCTTCTTACTGAGGCTGCCGCTTTTTTCCGAGATATATCTCAGACAGAGGGCCTGGTTGGCAAAACTCATGTCCATTACGCTGGCGGGGTGGCCCTCGGCAGCGGCCAGGTTTATCAGCCTGCCTTCTCCCAAAAGGCACAGGTGTCGGCCATCAGCAAGGGTATACTCATCGATAAAACCCCGTATGTGCTGTTTGCTTTTGGCCATTTTTTCCAGGGCCGGAATATTTATCTCGACGTTGAAATGCCCGCTATTGGCCAGAATGGTGTTGTCCTTCATTGCTTCCAGGTGATGCTTATCTATCACGTTTTTATCGCCGGAGATCGTGATGAACACGTTGCCGATCCTGGATGCCTCCATTAGAGGCATAACCTGATAGCCGTCCATGTTTGCTTCCAGGGCACGGGTTGGTTCCAC